>NZ_JASGSR010000024.1:0-88198 GCF_040446015.1 Bradyrhizobium sp. INPA03-11B | reverse complement strand
ACAGCTAGAAATTACCTCGCCGTCGTCACTCTTGCTGCTATCGTCCTATGGATGCGGTAACTGTCCACACCACCTAGGGCGTGCTCGACCGCCAGCTCTGCAAGACCGGCGCCTATGTCGCAGGCCCCGACTATTCGATCGCCGACATCGCCTGCTTCCCCTGGACCATGACCCACAAGGCGCAGGGCTTCACCCTCGACGACTATCCGAACATCAAGCGCTGGTACGCGACCGTGCGCGCCCGGCCGCAGGTGCAGGCCGGGCTTGCGATCGGGAAATTCGTCAAGGAGCCGTTCGACGAGGAATCACGCAAGAACATGTTCGGCCAGCGTGCGAAGGAGCTGGTCGACAAAAAATAGTGTCCGTTATTCCGCGGCGCGACACAGTCGCGAGCTCTCCGCCTTGCGGCGCATCCCGGAATGACGAGAATGAACGTGGAAAAGATAAAGGGAAACGCCATGATCGAATTCTTCTTCGACTGTTCCAGCCCGTGGACCTATCTCGCCTGGCACAACATCCAGCCGTTGGCGAAGGAGTTCGGCGCCGAGATCACCTGGCGGCCGATCCTGGTCGGCGGCATCTTCAACACCGTCAATCCGTCGGTTTACGCGCAGCGCGAGAAGCCGGTGCCGCTCAAGGCGCGCTACATGAAGAAGGATCTCGCCGACTGGGCGCGCTCGGCCGGCCTTGCGATCAAGATGCCGCCGACCGTATTCCCGGTGAACAGCGTCAAGGCGATGCGCGGCTGCATCTGGCTCGGCAACGAGAAGATGGTGCCGTTCGCGCGCGCGGTGTTCGAGGCCTATTGGGGCGACGACAAGGACATCTCGCAGGATGCCGTCCTTACCGGGATCTGCAGCAAGCTTGGGATTGATCCGGCGCAGTTCCTGGCCGGCATCGGTGACCAGGCGATCAAGGATCAGCTCAAGGCCAACACCGAAGAGGTGATGGCGCGCGGCGGCTTCGGCTCGCCGACGATCTATCTCGACAAGACCGACATGTATTTCGGCAACGACCGCCTGCCGCTGATCCGCGAAGCGCTGGCCTGTCTCAAGGCGCGGGCCGCCTGATGCCGAAAGCCGTTGTCTGCCGCGAGCTCGGGCCGCCCGAGCGTCTTCAGCTCGAGACCTTTGCCTCGGCGCCTTTGCAGCCGGGGCAGGTGCGCGTTGCGATCCGTGCTGCCGGGATCAACTTCCCCGACATCCTGATGGCCGCCGGCGAGTACCAGCTCAAGCCGCCGCTGCCGTTCACGCCGGGCTCGGAAGCCGCCGGCGATGTCGTCGAGGTCAATAACGCTGCCGGTGTTGCGGTCGGCGACAAGGTGATCGTGAAGATGCGCTTCGGCGCCTATTGCGACGAGACGGTCGCCGTGCCGGCGCAGCTCGTGCCGGTGCCGTCGACCTTCGACTACGCGGAAGGCGCGACCTTCCTTGCCGCGCACGGCACGGCCTATCACGCGCTGATCGACCGCGGGCAGATCAAGCCGGGCGAGGTGCTGCTGGTGCATGGCGCCGGCGGCGGCGTCGGGCTTGCCGCGGTCGAGATCGGCAAGCTGCTCGGCGCCACCGTGATCGCGGCAGCCTCGAGCGAGGAGAAGCTGGCGATCGCCAAGGCGCGCGGCGCGGATCATCTCGTGCTCTATGCGCGCGAGCCGTTCCGCGATGCCGTCAAGCGCCTCACCGACGGACGCGGCGCCGATGTCGTGTTCGATCCGGTCGGCGGCGAGGTGTTCGAGAACTCGATGCGCTGCATCAACTGGGGCGCGCGGATTCTCGTCGTCGGCTTCACCGGCGGCATCGGGCTCGCCCGCACCAATCTCCTCATGATCAAGGGCGCGAGCGTGCTCGGCGTCCGCGCCGGCGAGGCGGTGCGCAAGGACCCCGCGCTCGGCGAGGTCAGGTTCAAGGCGCTGAGCGAGTGGGCCGAGTCCGGCCGGGTGCGGCCGAATATTTCGCACCGGCTGCCGCTGGAGGATTTTGCGAAGGCGATGCGGCTGTTGATCGAGCGCAAGGCGATCGGGCGTGTGGCGCTGATCACTCGGTAGAACTACGCCCTTTGCACTCGCTCTGCGCAGCGCCTGCCCAAAACTTCGGCGGCGTCGCCGTAGGGCTTTTTTACCAATCGAATGTAGGCATGATCCAACCGGGGGTTGAGTCATGTTTGAGAACACCAGGATACTTTATCGGATTGCTTTTTCCGCCTTGCTGCCGCTGATCGCATTTGCGGCGCTGGCGATCTACGACATCTCGGCGAAGTGGTCGGTTCATTCCGACATCGCCCGGATGCAGCCGATCGCCGAGGGCGTCGGCAAGCTCAGCCGACTCGTCCACGAATTGCAGCGCGAGCGCGGCCTGTCCTCGGCCTATCTCGGCAGCAAGGGCACGCAGATGCGAACCGAGCTTGCCGAGCAGCGCAAGCGCACCGACGCGGAGCGGTCGGTCGCAGCATCGGTGCTCGCAGACCTGAAGGCGCCGGGAGCCGGTGGCCTGGCCGCGGCCGCGCAAGCGGCCCAGGACGGTCTCGGTCAGCTCGACCAGCGCCGCACCGACATCGATGGCCTTGCGGTCGCGCCGCCGGCGGCGGTCGGCTATCTCACCGATACGATCGGCCGGCTGATCACCGTCATCACCGGCATTGCCAAGCTCAGCAGCGATGACGATATCTCGAAATCCATCGCCGCCTACGCCAATCTGATCGAAGGCAAGGAGCGCGCCGGGCAGGAGCGCGCAGCCGTCGCCGGCGGCATCGCTGCGGGCCGTTTCGAGCCGCAGCTCTATGTTCGCGCAGTTGGCCTTGCGGCGGCGCAGGAGAGCTTCTTCAGCGCGTTCCGCGCGGCCGCCTCGCGGGAGGCGCGTGAGCTGTTCACCCGAACGATGTCGGGTAGCGCCATCGACACATTCAACGCCATGCGCAAGACGGTCGAGCAGGGCGGGCTCACCGGCGACTTCAAGTCGCTCGACAGCAAATCGTGGTTCGACGCCGCCACCGTCCGCATCGACATGCTCAAGACGATCGAGGACGGCCTTGCTGCCGAATTGTCGCGCCTGATGGTCGACAAGAAGGCGGAGGCGACCATGAGCCTCGCCATCGTCGCCGGAATGATGCTGCTGGCGCTGCTCGCGGGATTGCTCGCCATATTGGCGATGGCGCGCAGCATCACGCTGCCGATCCATGCGCTCGCCTCTGACATGACCGGGCTCGCGGAAGGGCACCTCGATCTCAGGGTCGGCGCCACCGATCGCGGCGACGAGATCGGCGTGATGGCGCGCGCAGTGCAGTTCTTCAAGGAAAGCATGATCCGCTCCACCGAGCTCGCCGCTAGGGATAGCGAGGCCGTCAACCAGCGTGCGGCCCGCGTCGTGCGCGTCGGCGACCTCACCAACCAGTTCCACGACGATATCGGCGCGGTCATCGATGCCGTGATATCGGCGTCGGCACAACTCGAGGCGACGGCTGCGCAGATGAGCAAGAGCGCCGGCAAGACCAGCGAACAGGCCGCGAATGTCGCGGGCGCGACGCAGGCGGCGTCGAGCAACATGCAGACCGTCGCCGCCGCGACCGAGGAGTTGTCTGGCTCGGTCGGTGAGATCGGGCGGCAGGTGACGCAGTCGGCGCAGATCGCGCAGCGTGCGGCAGCCGACGGGCGGCGCACCAACGAGACGGTACAGGGGCTCTCCGCTGCCGCGGAGAAGATCGGCGACGTCGTCAAGCTGATCAGCGAGATCGCGAGCCAGACCAATCTGCTGGCGCTCAATGCCACGATCGAGGCGGCGCGCGCCGGTGACGCCGGCCGCGGCTTTGCTGTGGTTGCCGCCGAGGTCAAGACGCTTGCGGAGCAGACCGCCAGGGCGACCGACGATATCCGGGCGCAGATCGGCGCGATCCAGGCAACGTCAGGCGACGTCGTGACCGCGATCCGGGGCATGACGGTCACGATCGACGAGATCAACGAGATCGCCTCGTCGATCGCCAGCGCTGTCGAGCAGCAAGGCGCGGCGACCCAGGAGATCGCGCGCAACGTTCAGCACGCGGCCAAGGGAACGGGCGATATCTCGGCCAATATCCGTGCGGTCACCGGGGCGGCGGAGGAATCCGGGGCAGCCGCCAGCGAGGTGCTCGGCGCTTCGGAAGAGCTGTCGCGCCAGTCGGAACGCATGCGCAGCCAGGTCGTAAGCTTCATCGGCAGCATCAAGGCTGCCTGATCAGCGCATCGTTGCGAACTGCCCATCGCGCAGGAAGGCGATCGTCTGCGCGATCGCCTCCCTGTTGCGCACCAGCCAGGGATGCGAGGTGCGGATCACGATGTGATCGGCCATGCCGTCGAGCCTGGTGTTGGCGACCGACACCCTTCCGTCGTGCGGCCGCGGCAGGGCCATCGAGGTGATCGGATAGACCGAGCGGTTGCCGGCGATGATGCCGGCCGGATAGTCGATCGCTGGCAGCAGCGCGCTGGTCGCGGCATCGCGGCGGGTGACGAGCTGCTGGCCGGCGGGGCCGAAGTAGGCACGATAGGCGGCGAGGTTCTTCAGGCGGTCGGCAATCTCGCTACCGCCATTCGGCGTGCCCAGCATCACGACGCGGCCGAGCCGCGCCGGGCGATGCCGCGCCAGATAGACGCGGGCCAGCAGGCCGCCCATCGAATGGCAGACGAAATGCACGGCGCCGTCGAGGCCCTGCGCGAAGCGATCGAGCGAGGGATGGATGTCCTCGGCCAGCGCATCGAGGGGCTTGCGCCGGCTGTCATAGTCGAGGTTGAGCGTGGCAAAACCAGCATCGCCGAGCGCCAGCTCCATTTTGCGAAACGAGCGCGCCGTCCTGCTGATGCCATGCAGCAGGACGACGCCGTCGGAAGTGGACGCCGCGTGACGCCGTTCGTTCACTTATAGTCGCGCTCTTGCCACCACGGGAAATAGTCGGGCATGTCCGACGACACCTTGTTCTTGAACTGCGCCGGGCGCTTTTCCAGGAACGACACCACGCCTTCCTTGACGTCCTCGGAGCGGCCGCGGGCATAGATGCCGCGGCTGTCGACCTTGTGCGCCTCCATCGGATCGTCGGCGCCCATCATGCGCCACATCATCTGGCGGATCAGCGCCACCGACACCGGCGCGGTCTTGGCCGCGAACTCCTTGGCGAGCGCACGCGCGGTCGGCAGCAGATCGTCCGGCGGCACCACCTTGCTGACGAGCCGGCCGGCCAGCGCTTCCTGCGCCGGGAAGACGCGGCCCGAGTAGCACCATTCCAGCGCCTGCGAGATGCCGACGATGCGCGGCAGGAACCAGCTCGAGGCGGCCTCCGGCACGATCCCGCGCTGGGAGAACACGAAGCCGAAACGTGCGGCTTCGGACGCGATGCGGATATCCATCGCCAGCTGCATGGTCACGCCGATGCCGACCGCCGGACCGTTCACCGCGGCGATCACAGGCTTCAGGCACTTGAAGATGCGCAGCGTCACCTGGCCGCCGCCATCGCGAACCTGCGGATCGCTGTAGTCGACGCTGCCGTCGGCATTGCGCTTGACCGGGCCGCGCCGCGCGTCGCGGTCGAAGGTGTTGGCGCCGGAGGAGAGATCGGCGCCGGCGCAAAAGCCGCGCCCTTCGCCGGTCACGATGATCGCCCTGACGTCGTCGTCCTTGTCGGCCTTGTCGAACGCGTCGATCAGCTCCTGCTGCATCGTGGCGTTGAAGGCGTTGAGCTTGTCGGGCCGGTTCAGCGTGATGGTCAGGATCTGCTCGGCGACCTCGTACTTGATCGTCTCATACGCCATGGGGATGATTTCCTCTCGGTTTTCTTGAATGAACGACGTGCGTCGTCATCCAGTTAACCCGGCAATCATCCCTTGTGAAGAAGTCGGATGCGCAGGCTGAGCTCCGCGCATCCCCACTTGCGTTGAGGCGCTACTTCTTCGGCGGCGTCGGCCACGGCTTCTGCGGGCCGCGCAGGCCTTCGAACGCCTTGCCCATGCCGAGCACGCCGATGTCGTCGAAGCGACGGCCGATGATCTGGACGCCGATCGGAAAACCCTTCTTGTCGTAGCCGCCGTTGATCGACAGCGCCGGGTTCTCCGACATATTCCACGGCACGGTAAAGCAGATGTGCTCGAACGGCTTTGCCGGGTCGTTGAGTGGTGCTGCGAACTCGGCCGGGAAGTTCACGACCGGCGACACCGGCGAAATCACGTAGTCGACCTCGCAGAACAGTTTTGCGGCGGCTGCGCGGATCGCCATCGTCTGGTTGAAGCCGCGCACCACGTCGACACCGGAGAGCTTTGCGCCGGCCTCGGCCCAGTTGAGGATATAGGGCAGGGTCTTGCCGCGATCGGCTTGCGACAATTTCGACAGCTCGTCCCAGGTTCGCGCACGCCAGAAATTGTCGAGCCCTTCGAGCATCTCGGGCGTCAGGATGCCGTCGATCTCGGTGATGACGGCGCCGGCGGACTCGAATGCCTTCGCTGCCTTGACGACGATTTCGCGAACGTCCTTCTCGACCTTCTGGCCGGATCCGGCATCGAGCATCAGGCCGATGCGCAGCTTGCGCGGCGACTTCTCCAGCGCCTTCCAGTTCACCTCGAGCGCCGGCAGACTCATGCCGTCGCGGCGATCGGGGCGCGACAGCACGCTCATCATCAGCGCAGCGTCGTCGACGGTGCGGGTCATCGGTCCCGCGACGCGGCCGACATAGGGCGGGTCGATCGGGACGCGGCCAAGGCTCGGCTTCAGTGCGACGAGGCCGCACCAGGAGGCCGGCAGCCGCACCGAGCCGCCGATATCGGTGCCGAGATGCAGCGGGCCGTAGCCGGCGGCACCAGCTGCGCCCGCGCCGGAGCTCGAGCCGCCGGGGTTCTTACTGATATCCCAGGGATTGCGGGTGAGGGGGTGGAACGATGACAGCCCCGACGACAGCATGCCGTAATCCGGCATCGTGGTCTTGGAGAAGATCACGCAGCCGGCTTCGCGCAGCCGCGCGGCAGGCGGCGCATCCTTTTCCGCAGGCGCGAGCTTGACGCTCATCGTGCCCAGCGGCACCGGCTGGCCCTTGGTCGCGACGTTGTCCTTGATGGTGACGGGCACGCCGTCGAGCGTGCCGGCCGGCTCGGCCTGTTGCCAACGCTCGGTCGAGGCCTTGGCGACCTTTCGCGCCCCGTCGGGGTCGTACAGGTACAGCGCCTTGATGTGCGGCTCCCAGGTCGCGATCTGGGAGATGATTTCCTCGAGCACTTCGGACGGCGAGAACTGCTTGGCACGATAGCCGGCGAGCAGGTCGACGGCGGAGAGATCGTGCAGCGACGTGATGGCGTCCCCTTTCGGCTTATGCATGCGCACCTGCCGGCATGCGTTTCTCGATGATGCGAGCGAACATGCTGGCGCCGATCGGCAGGATCTTGTCGTCGAGAACATAACCGGGATTATGCACGGGCACTGAACCGTCATGACCGACCCAGAAATACGCACCGGGAACGGCCTGCATCATGTCTGCGAAATCCTCGCTGCCCATCTTGGGCGTCGAGCGGGTGATTACCTGGGCCGGATCGACCACAGTGCGCGCGACTTCCTCGACCACGCGGGACTGCTCTTCCTGATTGACCAGCACGCTGAAGCCGTCGCGGATCTCGACCGAGATTTCGGAGTCATACGCGGCCGCAAAGCCGGCGCAGATCTCGCGCATGCGCTTGCGGATCAGCGCGCGGATCTCCTCGGAGAAGCAGCGCACCGTGCCGCACATCCAGGCATCCCCGGGAATGACGTTGTAGGCCGAACCGGAATGGATCTGGGTGATCGACAGCACCGCTGCCTCGAGCGGATCGACGTTGCGGCTGACGATCGACTGCAGCGCCTGACCGAGCGTCATTGCGATCACCACCGCGTCCTTGGAGCGTTCCGGCATCGCGCCATGGGCGCCATAGCCCTGGATCCTGATGTCGAAGAAGTCGGCCGCGGCCATTGCCGGGCCCGGCAGGATCGCGATCTCGCCATGGTTGAGGTCGGGCGCGTTGTGCAGGCCGTAGACCTCGTCGCAGGGGAACTGCTTGAACAGGCCGTCCTTGATCATGGCGCGGGCGCCGCCGAGGCCTTCCTCGGCCGGCTGGAAGATGAAATGCACGGTGCCGTCGAAATTGCGGGTCTCGGCGAGATAGCGCGCCGAGCCGAGCAGCATCGTGGTGTGGCCGTCATGGCCGCAGCCGTGGAAGCGGCCGGGGATGGTCGAACGCCACTTCAGATTGGTGTTCTCCTCCATCGGCAGCGCGTCCATGTCGGCGCGCAGGCCGATCTTCCTGGTGCCGTTGCCCTTGCCCTTGAGCACGCCGACCACGCCGGTGCCGCCGAGGCCGCGATGCACCTCGATGCCCCAGCTCGAAAGCTTCTCGGCGACGATGCCCGACGTGCGGACCTCCTCGAAGCCGATCTCGGGATGCGCATGCAGATCCCGTCTGATGGCGGTGAGTTCGTCGGCAAAACTGTCGATGCGCTCAATGGTCGGCATGGCTCTCTATCCGTTTGTGCGTGATGGGGAGGTGGGTGTGAAAGTGGGGCCGTTAGGCTTGATACGAATGCCCGGCCGCAAATGTTTCCACGGCAGTGTGGCGGTGTCGGCCGGCATCGCGCCGGGCGCGGCGCAGATCAGCAGTTTCTCCGCGATCGGCTCGAAATCGGCGCGGAAATGCACCGAGCTCTTGTTGACCAGGATCTTCTGCGCGGTCGGCTCGATGCCGACATAGCGGTACATCGACTGGTCGGCAAGCTGGGCCTTGTAGGAGCCGACGACGACGCGGACGTCGCCGACCCGCAGGCAGGCCGAGGGGCCCATATCCATGTCGCGGCCGCCGAAATAGGGGCCGGGCGCCACGAACTTGCCATCCGAGAGTTGCTCGACGACGAACGTCTCCTTGTATGGCGCATCACCGGGAATGCCGGATTTACCGCCGAGCTCGAGCGTGACGGTGGCGCCGATCCCGGCCGTATGCGCGGCCTTGGCCGATTGCGGGTCGTAGATCACGCCGGTTGCGGCACTCGCCCGGTTGCGCACCAGTGCGCGCAGCATGCCTGTGGTGTCGGAATCGCCGCCGGCGCCGGGATTGTCCTGGGTGTCGGCGATGATGATCGGCCTGCTTGCCGACTTCGCCAGTTCCATCGCCAGCTGCACGCCTTCATCGGGCAAATAGATCCGGCCGTCGAAATCGTCCTCATGGCTCTCGACCAGGGCGACAACCTTGTCGGCGGCCGCATCCGCGTCGGCCTGGGTCCGGCCATAGGCGAACACGCTCGGTCCGCAATCCCTGAAATCAGCCGCCGGGAAGCCTGGCGCAAACGACAGCGTCGGCACGGCGTCGCTCTCGAGCGCGGCGAGCTTTTGATAGATGCCCTTGGTGGGCTGGTCGTTGGTGCATTGCCAGCTGATCGGGATCAGGAACGGCAATTGCCGGAATGCTTTTGCAAAGCGCTGCCCGGACTTGAGCATCAGCGCCAGATGCCGGGCGCAGGCGCGGCCGGTGTCGGCCATGTCGACATGCGGATAGGTGCGGTAGGCGATCAACGCATCGGCATGTTCGATCATCTTGGGCGAGACGTTCGCATGCAGATCGAGGCTCACCACCAGCGGCAGGTCCGGGTCGATCGCCTTGCGCACGCGGGCGAGGGTTTCGCCTTCGCCGTCGTCATAATGCTCGGTGACCATGGCGCCGTGCAGGTCGAGATAGACCGCGTCGATCGGCCCGGCCGCGACAATGCCGTCGACCATCTCGGTCACGATCCGCTCGAACGCATCCTTGCTGACATGCGCCGACGGGCTCGCCGCGGCGAAGATCGTCGGCACCAGCTCCCAGCCATTGGCTTCCGCGGCCTCGACGAACCCGGCAAGGCCGACATTGATCTTGCGCATGACCTTGAGCACGTCGGCGCCATGCGTCATCGACGGCCAGCCGCCGCCATGCACGAAGTCGTCATAGGTTGCCTTCGTCGGCGCGAAGGTGTTGGTCTCGTGCAGGAAGCCGCCAACGGCAATGCGGGTCATCAAGGTCTCGACAGGTTTCATCGATGATGAAGCGATTTGGAAGGAATCGCATCATCCCGTCATTTCAGTTGAGCATGACCGTTCGAAAGCCGGTTCGCCTCTTCCGGATCGCGCTCTAGCGCGCGACGTTAAGCGTGTCGTCGCGCCAAGCGCAAGCCGGCGAGCACTGCCGGAATTGCATGCCCTATGGGCGTATTGAAAGGCCCACAGTTCAGGCTAAGGCTAAAGACCTAGGCCGTTGCCGCAATGCCTTCCGAAACCGGGCGGAAGTTGGCGAAGTCCCAGCCGCGTCCGGGCGCCGCATCGAGCAGCGCGCGGGTATAGGCTTGCTGCGGATTGGTCAGCACCTCGGCGGCCGGCCCCTGTTCCACGACCCGTCCACGCTGCATCACAGCGACGTCGTCGCAGATTTGTGCGGCGACGCGCAAATCATGCGTGATGAACAACAGCGCGATGCCGAGCCGGCGCTGGATTTCGTCGAGCAGATCCAGAACCTGCGCCTGCACCGAGACGTCGAGCGCGGATACGGCTTCATCCGCCACGAGCACGTCGGGATCGAGCGCCAGCGCGCGCGCGATCGCGATGCGCTGGCGCTGGCCGCCGGAGAACTGATGCGGATAGCGCGAGATCGCATCGGGCGGCAAATGGACGAGCTCGAGCAGCTCGCGGGCCCGCGCCAGCGCGTCCTTGCGCGGCATGCCGTAATTGATCGGCCCCTCCGCGATGCTCTCGCCGACGGTGACGCGCGGATTGAGCGAGCGGTAGGGGTCCTGGAAAATGATCTGGATCTTCTGGCGATGCGGCTGCAACAGCCGGCGCGACAGGTCGGAGATCTCGCGGCCGGCGAGCCGCACGCCGCCCGAGGTCGGATCGATCAGGCGGACGATGCAGCGCGCGACCGTCGATTTGCCGGAGCCGCTTTCGCCGACGATGCCGAGCGTGCGGCCCTTGCGCAAGGTGAGGGTGACGTTGCTGGCGGCGGCGACCTCGCGCGCTTTGCCGTACAGCGACCGTTCCCGGTAGATCTTGCTGAGCTCGTTGGCTTCCAGCACCACCGGCTCGGTCGTTTCCGGCCGCGGCGCGCGCGGCACCAGGCTCGGCACCGAGGACAAGAGGTTGCGGGTGTATTCCATCTTCGGCGTGCGCAGCACGTCCTGCAGCGGGCCGGCTTCGACCAGCCTTCCGTGCCGCATCACCGCGACGCGGTCGGCGATCTCGGCCACCACGCCCATATCGTGGGTGATGAACAGAACCGCCGTGCCGTGATCGCGTTGCAGGTCGCGGATCAGCGTCAGGATCTGCTTCTGGGTGGTGACGTCCAGCGCCGTGGTCGGCTCGTCCGCGATCAGGAGCTTCGGTTCCAGCACCAGCGCCATCGCGATCATGATGCGCTGGCGCTGTCCGCCGGAGAGGCGGTGAGGGTAGGAGGAGAAGATGCGCTCCACGTCCGGCAGCCGCACATGCTCCATCATCGCCAGGATCTTCTGGCGCCGCGCGCGGGAGTCGAGATCGGTATGGGCGCGCAGCACCTCGTCGATCTGGCGGCCGACCGGCACAACAGGATTGAGCGCGGTCATCGGCTCCTGGAAGATCATCGCCATCCGCGTCGCGCGCAATTGCCGCAGCCGCCGGTCGGTCGCGGTGAGCAGTTCCTCGCCGACCAGCTTGACGCTGCCGCCCGACGGCACCAGCGTGCCCTTCTGCTGCAGGCCCATCACGGTGAGCGAGGTCACCGACTTGCCCGAGCCGCTTTCGCCGACCAGGCACAGCGTCTCGCCTTCGTGCACTTGCAGCGACAGATCGTCGATGATGCGATGCGCGTCCGCCTTGCGGCCGAGGCCGACGACGAGATTGTTGATGTCGAGGACGACGTTGGTCATGTCAGGCTCTCTTGGCGCTGCTGCGGCGCGCGCGGCGACGGAATTTGTCCACTGTCATTCCGGGGCGATGCGAAGCATCGAACCCGGAATCTCGAGATCCCGGGTCTGGTGCTAACGCACCATCCCGGGATGACGGCTTCAATTGCATTGAAGCCGTCACTTGCCCTCACGCTGCTTCATGCGGGGATCGAGCGCGTCGCGCGCGGCGTCGCCGATCAGATTGACGCTGAGAATGGCGATCGAGAGCAGCAGCCCCGGCCAGAAGATCAGCGACGGCTTGACCTGGAAATAGGCGCGGCCCTCGGCCATGATGTTGCCCCAGGTCGGCGTTTCCGGCGAGATGCCGGCGCCGAGGAACGACAGGATCGCCTCGGTCAGGATCGCGGATGCGCAAACGTAAGTGCCTTGCACGATCAGCGGCGCGATCGTGTTCGGCATCAGATGCCGCCACATGATCTTCGGCAGGCTCGAGCCGAGCGAGATCGCGGCCTCGACATAGGGTTCCTCGCGCGCGGTCAGCACCACCGAGCGCACCAGCCGTGCCACGCGCGGGATCTCGGGGATGGTGATCGCGACCATCACGGTCCAGATGCTGGCGCCGGACAGCGACACCACGGCGATCGCGAGCAGGATGGCGGGGATCGCCATCAGGCCATCCATCACGCGCATCATCACCGCATCGACCCAGCGGAAGAAGCCGGCGACGAGGCCGATCAGGAGCCCGACGCCGATCGAGCAGACGGCGGCGCCGAGCCCGATCACCAGCGAGATCCGCGCGCCGTAGATGATGCGCGACAGCAGGTCGCGTCCATAGGCGTCGGTGCCGAGCAAATATTGCGCGCTCGACGGCTTCAGCCGCTGCGCCGGCGTCAGCAAGAGTGGATCATGGGGCGCAAGGAGCGGCGCGAAGATCGCCATCAGGATGATGAGGACGAGGCAGATCGTCGCAACCGCGATGATCGGCGTCGAGGTCAGGAAGCCGAACCTGACGCGGAACGGCCGGGTGACGGGGAGAGAGGATTCAGGGAGGGTTTCGATCGCCATTGCTCAGTACCGGATACGAGGATCGAGCAGGGTGTAGGCAACGTCGATCAGCAGGTTGACTGCGACATAGATGCCCGACGTCAGAAGGATCATCGCCTGGATCACCGGATAGTCGCGCGCCAGCACCGCGTCGACGGTGAGGCGGCCGATGCCGGGCAGGTTGAACACGCTCTCGGTGACGACGACGCCGGAGATCAGCAGCGCGAAGCCGGAGCCGATCACGGTGATGACCGGCACCGCGGCGTTGCGCAGCGCATGGCGCAGCAGCACGCCGGCCTCGCCGATGCCTTTGGCGCGCGCGGTGCGTACGTAATCCTCACCCAGCACATCGAGCATCGAGGCCCGCGTCATGCGCGCAATCAGTGCGACATAGATGAAGGAAAGCGTGCAGGTCGGCAGGATGAGGCGTTCGAAGAACGGACCGAAGCCGGCGGAGATGCTCTTGAAGCCCTGCACCGGCACCCAGCGCAGGTCGATAGCGAACACCTGGATTAGCACATAGCCGATCACGAACACCGGCACCGAGAAGCCGAGCACCGAAAGTCCCATCACGAAGCGGTCGATCCAGGTGCCGTGCTTCCACGCCGCGATCACGCCGAGCGGCACCGCGACCAGGATCGAGAGGATGATGGTGGCGAGCGCGACCGAGATCGACGGCTCGAGGCGCGGGCCGATCATCTCGAGGATCGGCTTGTTCGAGATCAAGGAGACGCCGAGGTCGCCGTGCAGCAGTTTTGCGACCCAGGTGTAGAACTGGATGTAGATCGGCTCGTTGAGACCGAGCGAGGTCCTGATACGATCGAGCTGTTCGGGCGTCGCATTGTCACCGGCGAGAATGGCGGCCGGGTCGCCCGGCGTCAGCCGCAGCAACAGGAACACGAACAGAGCCACCACGCCCATCACGGGAATGGCGGCGAGGATGCGGCGAAGCAGATATCCGAGCAAATTGGATCCGTTGGGTTGTGGTCGATGAAGTCCCCAGCGGGACCGTTGCACACCGGACCGTAGCACAGATGGTTGAGGACACACTGGAGAACTTCAGCAAGTCCCATGCCATCGGTGCTGCGGTTTTTGCGGTGCAGCTAATCAGTCCGAGGGCGTGATCATTCCTCCGATGACGTTCGAAGCAGTCCACCGGAAGGTGGATTGATTCCAGCTTTGCGCGAATGAGCGGATACATCGTCGAGCCCGGCACCAAGCGCCGGCGCCATCGACGGCGTGTCGAGGTCGCGCCAGTCATCGATCGCCCCTGCGACCATCTGCGCCGTCGCGGCCGACAGCGTCCAGCCGAGATGACCATGGCCGGTGTTGTAGAACACGCCCGGAATCCGTCCGGCGCGAACCACCGGCATCATGTTCGGCATCATCGGGCGCAGGCCAGCCCAGGGCAGGACTTTCGAGGTATCGATCCCCGGGAAATGATGCCGCACCCAATCCACCAGCGGCTGGATGCGATCGGCCCTGATATCGCGATTGAAGCCGTTGAACTCGGCGGTGCCGGCGACGCGGAAGCGATCGGCGCCGAGCCGGCTTGTCACGATCTTCGCGGCTTCATCGAGCAGGCTGACGGTCGGCGCGGCGTCCCGGCTTTGCGGCGCATCGAGCTGCACCGTGATCGAATAGCCCTTCACCGGATAGACGTTGACGCGGTCGTTGAGCAGGCCTGCGAAGTGGCGGCTCGCGACGCCGGCGCAGATGACGATGCCGTCGGCCTGCAACTCGTGCCGTGGCGCGACGCCGGCATCATGCGAAGCGACGTCGTTCCAGCCGATGCGGAAACCGTCATCGCCGCGCGCGATCGTGTCGACGTCGGCCTCATGGACGAAAGCTGCGCCGCGACGGATGCAGGCCTCGGCGAGGCCGCGCGTGAATTTGTGGATATCGCCGGTCGCATCCGACGGCGTGAAGAAGCCGCCATAGCAGGCCGTTTGTAGCGCGGGTTCGATGCTGCGGATTTCGTCCGCCGTCACCGGCCGGCGGTCGAGCCCGCCCTGTTGCAGCAGGGTGTTGACGCGCAGGCCGGCCTCGAAGCCGGCCTTGTCGTGATAGACGTGCAGGATGCCGCGGCGCTCGAGATCGAAGGCGATGTTCTCGCGCTGTGCGATCGAGAACAAATGCTTGCGCGCTTCGATTGCGAGTTTTGTGGTCTCGATGGTGTTGGCGCGATAGCGGGTGATGCCGCCGACGAATTCGCCGATCCAGGAATATTTGTGCCAGCTCGGCTTCGGGTTCATCAGAAGCGGCGCGTCGCTTCGGAGCATCCAGCGCAGCCCCTTCAGAATGGTCGCGGCGCTGTTCCACACCTCCGCATTGCTGGCGGAAAGCTGTCCGCCGTTGGCGAACGAGGTTTCCATCGCGGCGTAGCGATGCCTGTCGAGGACAGTCACGCGGTAGCCGCGTTCGAGCAGGGCATAGGCCGTCGTCACGCCGGTGATGCCGGCGCCGATGATTGCAATATGTGGCATGATGGTCTTCAGGCTCCCGTGTTGTTAGAGTCGCCGAACCACCGGTGAAACCGGTCGTTTCGACGCCCCATCTGTCACGGTACCTGAGAGCTTGATCCGCATCGGGCCTGCGCCCGGATACGAACTATCCCCTTCGGTGGACGTCACGGCCCTCGATGAGTGGTCGTGTCCGTCTCTCTCCAGATCGTCCTGACGATACGGTCCTTTTGCCTGAGAGTTTCCGGGGCGGTTGCTCCGTCGGCGCCGAAGCCAACAACACGAATGTTGTCGCTTCGATCTCTCCCGCATCGTCGCGTTGGACGGCCGGACCGTAGGCGAAGCCTCAAAATTGGACAAGGCTAAATTTCGATCCGGCAGTGCCAACGTGTTGTGCAGTGCAATCGACGTCAGTCGAGTGTCGCCAGCAGCGCCGCCATCAGGCGGCCGCGTTCGGCGAGGCTGTCGACTTCAATGTGTTCGTTGAGCGTATGTGCATCCGCGCCGCGAACCCCGAGGCCGTCGAGGGTAGGGATCCCCATCGCGCCGGTGAAGTTGCCGTCCGATCCACCGCCGGCGCTTCCATGCGGCAGATCGAGGCCCATCGCTGCCGCGAGGCCCTTCGCCTTTTCATAGAGGGCCATGGTGCCGGCATCCGGCTCCCATACCGGGCGGGTGACGCCGCGCGTCACCTTGAAGCTGACGTCGTTGGCGGTTCCGGACAGCGCCAGCATGCGCTCGACGCCGCGGTCGAGATCGGCCTGGCGCTTGGCCATGCTGAGCGCTTCGCCGGTGCAGGTCGTCGCGACGCAATTGACCCATTGGCCGCCATGCACGATGCCGACCGAGAAGGTGCAGTCCTCGGTGGTCATGCCGTCGATGGCCATGATCTGCCGGGCCATTTCCCGGATCGCGGAACGGCCGGACGACAGCGTCGCGCCGGCATGGCTCGGCTTGCCGGTTGCTTCCAGGTTGAAGCGCGCGATCGCGTAGCGGCCGGTGACGACGCCGTTGTTCGGCCGCCCGGGCTCCGGCACCAGCACGTATTTGTTGCGTGCGGCTTCCGCCTCGATGATGTCGCGCGTCGACGGCGTGCCGACCTCTTCATCGGGGGTGAACAGCACCGTGATCGGCAGCGGTGTCGTGAAGGAGGCGCGCGCCAGCTGGCGGATCGCCTCGATCGACAGATAATTGCCGCCCTTCATGTCGAAGATGCCGGGCCCGAAGCACTTGTTGCCGTCGCGCCGCCATTGCAGCTTCGCGATGGTGCCGACCGGGTGCACGGTGTCGAGGTGGCCGGCGATCAGGATGCCGGGTTGGCCTTGTTTCGGATGAGGAAAACGGGCGCGGACGCAGCCCGCGAAGCCCTGGCGTCCCGCGATGCGTTCGATCGTCGCACCCATGATCGCCATCTCGCGCGCGGCGAGATCGAGCATGCGCTCGACCGCGCGCGCATCCCAGGTCGGGCTCTCGCATTCCACCCAGCTGCGCAGGCCCTGCAGCATCGCTTCGGAATCAAAGGGGAGATTGGCTGGGTTCATTGTTTTTTCCTCTTGTTGTTCTGACGGCGCCGGCATCGCGCGGCGCTCACGAAAATCTCAGTCGACGATTTTGTAAAGCCAAAATCGCGCGCGCGGCCTCATTCGTTTGTGTACGTCCGATCCCGCCCGAAACCGATTGACGCGCTTTGCGCTTGGTGCAAGTCTCGATTTCACAAGCCATACAGCATGTTAGTTCGCCTAAATAACGAACCGCATGCATAACGAATAAGCCGGCTTTGACCAGTTACACGTCAGGAGAGATTTGCATGTACCCTATCTCGCGTTGGAAGCGCCGCACGCTAGCGGCGGCGTTGTCGGCGATTGCGCTGTCGTTTGCGCCGCAGGAAGTATCGTTTACGCAACCGGCCATGGCCGCGGACAAGACCATCACCGCGGTGATGCATTCGGATCTGCGCGTCATCGATCCGATCCTGACCACCGCCTACATCACGCGAGACCATGGCTACATGGTCTACGACACGCTGGTGGCGACCGATTCCAACTTCAAGATCCAGCCGCAGATGGCGGACTGGAAGGTCTCCGACGACAAGCTCACCTACACGTTCACGCTGCGCGATGGCCTGAAATGGCATGACGGCACGCCGGTGACCGCCGAAGACTGCGTCGCGTCGCTGAAGCGGTGGGCCAAGGTCGACGGCATGGGCCAGAAGCTGATGGACTTCACGGCGAGCCTCGAAGCCACCGATGCGAAGACGATTACGCTGAAGCTGAAGGAGCCCTACGGCCTGGTGCTGGATTCGATCGGCAAGCCGTCGTCGCGCGTCGCCTTCATGATGCCGAAGCGGCTCGCCGAAACGCCGCCGGACAAGCCGATTCCGGAACAGATCGGTTCGGGCCCCTTCAAATTCGTCCAGGCGGAATTCCAGCCGGGCGTGAAGGCGGTCTACGTCAAGAACAAGGACTACGTGCCGCGCAAGGAGCCGGCGAGCTGGACCGCGGGCGGCAAGGTCGTGAAGGTCGACCGCGTCGAGTGGGTCACGATGGCCGACGCGCAGACCGCGATGAACGCGCTGCAGTCCGGCGATATCGATTTCGTGGAGAACCCGTCGTTCGACACGTTGTCGATCCTCGAGGCCGACAAGGACCTGAAGGTCGAGACGCTGAACAAGTTCGGCTTCCAGACGCTGGGCCGCATGAACTTCCTCTATCCGCCCTTCGACAACATCAAGGTTCGCCAGGCGGCGCTGCTGGCGGTCAACCAGAAGCAGGTGCTCGACGCACTGGTCGGTAATCCCAAATATTACAAGACCTGCGTCTCCTTCTTCATCTGCGACACGCCGTTCGCGTCCGAGATCGGCGGTGAGACCTTGGCGAAGGGAGGCGACATGGCGGCGGCCAAGAAGGCGCTCGCCGAGTCGGGTTACGACGGCACGCCGGTCGTCATCATGGCGCCCGGCGACGTCGTTACGCTCAAGGCGCAGCCGGTTGTTGTCGCCCAGCAGCTGCGCGATGCCGGTTTCAAGGTCGACCTGCAGGCGACCGACTGGCAGACCGTGGTGACCCGCCGCGCCAGCCAGAAGGCGCCGAAGGACGGCGGCTGGAACATGTTCTTCACCAACTGGGTCAGCGCCGACGTCTCCAACCCGATCGCCAACCTCTCGATTGGCGGCCAGGGCAAGAACGGCGGATGGTTCGGCTGGGCCGACGATCCGAAGATCGAACAGCTGAAGGACGCCTTCGTCCGCGCGCCGTCGCTCGACGAGCAGAAGAAGATCGCTGCCGATGTCCAGAAGGAAGCCTACAACCAGGTCATCTACATCCCGCTCGGCCAGTATCAGGCACCGAGCGCATGGCGTAAGTCGCTGACCGGTGTGCTGGATGGTCCGGCGACCCCGATCTTCTGGAATATCGACAAGTCCGAGTAAGCTTGCGGCTTGCGCAGAGCGGAATGGCCGGGGCTGGTCCCCGGCCATTTTCGTTTTTGCCGCTGCGCGTCAGGTGTGGCTGTCGCGGCGGGGCATGCGCCGCTTGGGGCATGGCGACCTGGAGCGCTGATCGGACCGAACCGGCGGCCGCTAAGGCGTGTGGCCTGTCTTCGCGCTGCTCGCGTTCGACAGGCTCGTGAGCTGCGTCTGTCCGGCGCTGCCGCCGTTCATCCAGACCGCCGCGCCGGCGGCAAGTGCCAGCACGACGCACGACACGATCGCGCCGCGGATCCACCGCTGGTAGATCGCGCGCTCGTCGGGCGGGGCGTCGCGGAATCTCTGCGCATTGAGCCCGTTGCTGCAATGGGCAGCGTCGTCGCCGTGCTCGAGGATGGACGCGCCAGGATCGGGCGCAGTGTTGCCAACAATCTGATTGCGACCGGCAATCCGATTGCGATCCGCAATCGTCATCGCCTAGCTCCAAAGAAATTTGATCTCGAAATGCGAGCGCCGCGAAATGCGCGGCCGGAATTTTCCAACGCCTCGGCAATAGCACAGTCGGCGATCGCGGCGTGTGAACCTCGCCACAGCCGGAGGACACGATGAGGTGATGCGAGCAGGCCGTGAGCGCGCGCTGGCATGCCAATGGGCGGTCGCATAAGGGCTTGATGCCGGTCGCCGCGCTGCGCCGATTTGCGCGGCAAGTTGTCGTCTATTTCACAATCTACCTTGGGTTACAGAGGTATTGTCCTGCGGGCCGGATCGGCGCCGTCCGAAGACGCACGCTCCAGCCGTGCGCGGACGGCGTGCATTGTTTGCACCTGTGGATTCACCGAGCCTCGGGGAGATTATCATGACCATCAATGTCAAGGCCTATGCCAATGCCGATGATGTCCTGATCGCCTGGCAGCCCGACACCTGGCCGAACGACTGGGTCGGGTTCCAGCTCGAGCGGCGCAACAACATCACGCAGCAGACCACCGTGCTGTCCAACCGCATCCCGCCGAAGCCCGGCGAGAAGCCGGTGGCGGACGCTGGCATCTCTTCGACCCAATCGCCGTTCCGGCGCTGCATCTGGACCGATCACAGCGTCGTCGACACCGACAACGTCTCGTACCGCGTCACCGCGATGAAGAACGGCGCGAACGAGACCTTCGCGCCCGATCCCGCCTCGGTGTCGGCCTGGACGGCGCCGGTGGTCGCTTCGGGCGATGCGGGCGGCGGCCTGTCGGCCTATTTCAACCGGGGCACCCTGATGTCCCAGATCGTCAGCCGCTTCGTGCATGGCGATACGTCCGACAACGCGTTGCGCAATTTCGTCAAGGGCCTTTCCGATCCGGCCAACCAGGCGCGGCGCTATCTTTCCGGCGACGCCCTGCACGAGATCCTGGCCTTTCTGCACGATGCCGACCTGCGCGGCAGCCAGGTGCATGCCGCCATCTACGAGATGAACGACGAGGAACTGGTCGGCGCGCTGAAGCCGTTCGGCAGCCGCGGCAACGTTCTGCTCGGCAACGGCAGCGCGACCAAACCGAACATCGCGGGCGAACTCAGTAGCGCCGGCTTGACGGTCAAGCATCGCGATCTGTCGAATGCGGGCAGGTCGTCGCCCAGCGTCCACAACAAGTTCGTGGTCGAGAGCGACGCGCATGGCAACGCCATCCGCGTGCTGACCGGCAGCACGAACTGGACCACCACCGGGCTGTGCACGCAGCTCAACAATGTGCTGATCATCGAGAATGCGGCGATCGCCAAGCGCTTCCTCGACCAGTGGGGCAAGCTGGTCGCCGCCGGCAACGCCATGCCGCCGGCCCTGAAGGCGTCGAATTCCATTCCGACCAGCGACAGCGACATCTCGGTCTATTTCGCCGCGAGCAACGGCGAGGCGGAGTTCACGCCGGTGCTGGACCTGATCAAGAACGCCAAGGACGGCGCGCTCTTCCTGATGTTCATGCCGGGTCAATCGCCGCTGCTGAGTGCGCTGCTCGACCGCGCACAGCAGAACGACGTGTACGTCCGCGGCGTGGTGTCGACGATGATGGCCAGCAAGAACGGCAACATCGTCTCGGTCGGCGGCCAGGTCGTGAAATCGGGCGCACCGGCGCAATCCTTCCATGACGACGTCCAGTTGCCGCATAACGTCAACGCCACGAACGAACCGTCATGGGCCGATGTCGAGTTCAGCGTCTCGCAGATCCGCAACGCCGGGATGATCGCGATCGTGCACTCCAAGACCATCGTGATCGATCCATTCTCGGACAACTGCGCCGTCATCACCGGATCGCACAATTTCTCCGTCGCCGCCTCGGAGAAAAATGACGAAAATCTCGTGATCATTCGCGGCAACAAGAAGCTCGCGCAGGCCTATGCGCTGCACATCAACGGCGTCTACGACCACTATTCCTGGCGCGGCTATCTCGGCAGCGGCGGCAATGCGGATCAGATCTATTCGCTCGACGGCTGGAAGCCCGGCGGCGGCAAGGAGCAGGAGCTGGACTTCTGGATGGAGGAGCCGGTGCCGCCGCGTCCGACACGCGCAGGCAGCGGTGGCAGTGCCAGCGGCGGCACAGCGCAACCGGCCAACACGGCCGGCGGGGCTGCGAAGAAGGTCGTCAAGAAGGCTCCCAAGAAGGCGGCCAAGAAAGTCGCCGCCGCCAAGCGAACTGCCAAGGCGTCAGTCAAGAAGTCGGCCAAGAAATCGGTGAAGAAATCGGCCAAGAAATCGGCGAAGAAGGCCAAGGCCAAGAAGCCGGCAAGGGCAAAAGCCAGGAAGACAAAGAAGGCCAAGGCCAAAAAGGCGAAGGCCAAGAAATAGAGGCGGTCACGCAGAACACGACGCGCGGCGCATGCTCGCAACGATCATCGGCCTGCCGGCGCGCTGCGGGTCAGGTAGTTGGTGCGGGCGGTGGGACTCGAACCCACATGACGTTGCCGTCGAGGGATTTTAAGTCCCTTGCGTCTACCAGTTCCGCCACGTCCGCATTGCCAGATCGTGATGCGTTTCCACGGAAACGCATCACGATCTCATCTCTTTGTTTGAGCATGATCTTTTCGGAAAACCGGTTTCCACTTTTCCGGATCATGCTCCAGGGCGCGCCGATTTCTAGCGCGTTTGGTCGCGGAGTGGAATTGTCATTATCCGCTGCTAACAGGTGCGCTTTCAAAGGCTTAACGTGTGGCCTGCAATTCCATTTGCCTCAGCGGCCGCGCATTGGGATAAGCAGCGCGCCGCCGCGATTGAGCCTCAATCCGGACACCGGCGGCTGCTTTAGGCAATCTCAACACTGTCCGATTAAGAAAGCCGAATGTCTGCTCGTCTCCCACGCCGCCCGAATCTGTTGCGCGCGGCAGTTCTCGTTGCGCTGCTCGCCTCGGCCGCCAGCGTTTCCGGCTGCGCACAGATCGGCGACAGCGTGCCGTCGGCATTCGCCGATCCCGCCAAATACGACCTGTATGATTGCAAGCAGCTCGAGACCGAGCGCAAGGGCCTCGCGTCCCGCGCGACGGAACAGGAAAGGCTGATGGCCAAGGCGGAAACCGGCGTCGGCGGTACCGTGGTCTCCGAGATGGTGTATCGCAACGAATTGATCTCGATCCACTCCCAGCAGCGCCTGGCGGATCAGGCGTGGCGCGCCAACAAGTGCCACGAGAGCCCGCCGGACAGCCCCGCTGCAGCCGCACCCGCGGCGCCCACGCCGGCCGCGAACGGGCCGCGCGCCCCGCGCGGCCTCGTTCACTAAGTCAACGTTTCCAGAAGAACCGGTTGCTGTATAGGCGCGCTCGGCTCAGGCGCGCCAGTCGTAGATCCAGTCCTGCCGCGCCAGCATGCGCTCTGGACCGATGGCGCGGATCGCGAGATCGCGCGCGATCGCCAATGGTCCACGCAGATGATAGATGCGGCCCTGCTGCCGCGCCATGCGCTGCACCTTCAGCACGCGCCCGCGCCGCATCCGTGCGTAGCGCTTCAATGCGACCGGAATGCCTGCGGTGTTTTCGCCGGTGCAGTCGGCCAAGGCCTTGGCGAGCACGGCCGCATCCTCGATCGCCATGCCGGCGCCTTGTGCGGCAAACGGCAACATCGCGTGCGCGGCGTCGCCGATCAGTGCGACGGCGCCTTCGCTCCAGCGGCCGATATCGGGCAGGGTGAACAGTGCCCATTTGCGCCAGCCGTCGACCGCGCCGATCAGCATCCGCGCCGTGGCGGGCCAGCGCGCGGTGGCGAACGCGCCCTTGATCTCGTTGCTGTCGCCGGGCGCGCTCCAGCCCGGCCGATTCCAGGTGCCCGACACGATCGCGACCACGTTGATCTGGCGTCCGGCCGAGATCGGGTAGGCCACAAGATGGGCGTCCGGTCCCATCCAGAGTTGCACGCGCGGCGCGGTGTATTCACGCGGCAGGGCGGTTGCGTCCAGCGTGCCGCGCCAGGCGATCAGGCCGGAGAATTGCGGCTGCACATCCGGAAACAAATGTCCGCGGACCGACGACCAGATGCCGTCGGCGCCGACCAGCGCAACGGCCAATTCCTCCTGCCGTGAATTGCCGCGGCGCTGCACCACCGTCAGGCCCTTGGCGTGCTTGGTCACGTCCTCGAACTGGCAGCCGAGCCGCAGATCGATATCGGGATGGTCGTTGACCGCGGCCTGCAATGCGGCCTGCAGATCGGCGCGGTGGATCACCCAGTAGGGAGCACCGGCGCGGAACTCGGCCGCCCGGCCGAGCGGCATCCGTGCGATCTCGCCGCCGGCCCGCGCGCTCAGGATGTTGACGGATTCAGGCGTGACCGCGCGCCGCGCCAGCGGCTCCTTGAGCCCGAGCTCGACCAGGATACGGCTGGCATTGGGGGAAAGCTGGATGCCGGCGCCGGCTTCCTCGAGCCGCTCGGCCTTTTCCAGCACCACGACGCGAAAGCCCTGTGCCGCCAGGGTCAGCGACGCCGTCAGTCCTCCGATTCCGGCGCCAGCTACGATGACGGTTCGCGTCAGCGCCACGGAGCGGTCAGGCGACCTTGTCTTTCAGCACGCATTCCGGCGGCCGCGCTTCGCCGGCAGCAAGGTCGGGCGCAAAGCGATAGAGCGTCGAGCAGTACGGGCAGATGATCTCGTTGTCGTTGCCGAGGTCGAGGAACACGTGCGGATGATCGAACGGCGGGTTGGCGCCCACGCACATGAACTCCTGCGATCCGATCTCGATCACCGAGACTCCGGCATCGTTATGGAAGTGCGGGATGACGTGGTCGGACATATTCTCACCTTGGTGGCAACGATGGGCAGACGCAATCAACAGCATGCGGCATCGCGAAATGCCGCGCACCATACTGGCGGGAACAGTTGATTCCTAGAGCCCCGATGGCTCATTTGCTCATGCAAATTCGACACAATCTTGTCGTCCCAGAGAAGCCCTTCTTTGGTCGGAGCCGTTGTGTCGCAAAAACGGCACACTATGTCCAAGGCGAACTAAAAAAGGCGAATTAAACTTGAGGTTTCAAGCGGAATGAACGGGGTGCGCCTCAGCGTTGCGGTGGCTGGCCTGGCAGCAAGTGCTGCCATGGGCGTGGCTATTTGGCCGCATGCCCGTGACGCCGGCACAGTGCTGTCAGCACGGGACGATCCCGCTGATCTCGCCGACCTCAGGGTCAATTCCGTGCTGCGCAACAACCCGGCGTTGATCGAGGACAATATCGAGGCGGCACTCGCCTCCGGGGACGCCGATCTTGCGACCAGCTTTGTCGCGCTCGCCGGCGAGAAGAACATCGCGCTCAATGCGGAACTCACAAAGCGCGTCGACGATGCGCGCGCCGAGCAGTCGTCCACCACGCATTTCGCCAAAGGGTTCGCCACCGGCCTCGTGACCGGCAACGCCGACGATGTCGCGAGCCTGTCCGGCACGGTCGCGGGCGACCTGTTCGTGTTCGGTGACATCAGGGATGTCGTGCGCGAGGGCAAGCATCTCGTGATGGGCGAGGACACCGACCAACTGGTGCTTGGCCTTGCGGCCGCCGGGCTCGCCGTGACGGCGGCGACCTATGTGTCGGTCGGCGGCGCCGGGCCGCTGCGCGCCGGGCTGACGCTGGTCAAGGACACGCGCAAGGCGGGACGCCTGAGCGAGGGCATGATCGAATGGGCCGGACGCTCGACCCGCGAGATGGTCGATCAGCCGGCGCTGCGTGAGGCGGTCGCGTCCGGCTCGGTGCTTCGGCCGGCGGAAACCGCAACCGCCATTCGCGCGGCGTTCCGCGCCGAGAAGGCCGGCGCGCTGGTGCGTGTCGCCAAGGACGTCGGGCGCATCGGCGAGGCGGCCGGCGTTCGCGCCGCGCGGGACACGCTGAAGGTCGCGGAGAACCCGAAGGAGATCGCGCGCGCGGCCCGCATCGCCGATGTGAAGGGCGGCCAGACCCGCGCGATCATCAAGCTGCTCGGCCGCGGCGCGCTGCTGCTCGTGGCCGGCACGTTCAATCTCACCATGTGGCTGTTCGGCGCGCTGCTCGCGCTGTTCGGCTTCCTGTCGTCGATCAAGGCTACTACCGAACGGGCCACCGCCTGGTGGCTCAGGCGCAGCAAGGCGCTCCGCCTGAAGCGGCAGATGGCCGCCACGGCTACTCTGGCGAGTATGCCCGTCCAGGGCTAAACTTGCGGTCGCCGGTCGATCGCAAATCCCCAATCCTGATCTCAAGAAAAAACGGAATCGATGATGCCGAGTTTCCATCACGGCGATGTTGAAATTGCCTATATCGACGAAGGCGCGGGCGAACCGATCGTGCTGGTGCACGGCTTTGCCTCGAGCAAGAACGTCAACTGGATCTATCCGACCTGGGTGTCGGAGCTCGTCAAGGCCGGCCGTCGCGTCATCGCGCTCGACAATCGCGGCCACGGCGAATCCGCCAAGCTCTACGATGCCGTGCAGTACGAGATCGCGGTCATGGCAAGCGACGTGATCGCGCTGATGGATCATCTCGGTATCGCGCGCGCCGACATCATGGGCTATTCGCTCGGTTCGCGGATGACCGCGATCCTGGCGCGCGAAAATTCCGATCGGGTGCGTTCGGCGATCCTCGGCGGCATCGGCATCGGGCTGATCGAGGGTGGCGGACCCGGCGAGGCGGTCGCGCTGGCGCTGGAAGCGCCGTCGCTCGACGATGTCACCGATCCGGTCGGCCGCACCTTCCGCGCCTTCGCCGATCAGACCCGCTCCGATCGCCGCGCGCTCGCCGCCTGCCTGCGCGGCTCGCGCCGTCTGATGACGCGCGAGGAGGCCGCCGGCATCCGCGTGCCGGTTCTGATCGCGGTCGGCAGCAAGGACGAGATCGCGGGCTCGGCGTCAGCGCTCGGCCGGGTCATTCCGGGTTCGCAGGTGCTCGACATTCCGAACCGCGACCACATGCGGGCGGTCGGGGACAAGGTCTACAAGACCGGCGTCATCGACTTCCTGTCGCAGCGCAAATAGCTCGTCGACGTCGTTCTCGGCATCGTCTCTGGCGAAGGCGCGCGCGGCCGCGATCAGCACCACGAAGGTTGCGACCCACACCATGCGCGCGCCGTAGCGGTCGTGCGGACCCGAGATCACACCGCAGATGGCGGCATTGCCGAGTAGTGCGAGCGTGACCGTGCCGGCCAGCAGCGTCAGATCGTCGAGCCGGCGCTGCCACAGCCCGCGGCCGAACAGCAGCACGACCAGCAGCATCGAGCCCAGCGCGACCGGCACGTGGATGCGGTTGATCGCGGTGAAGTCGAGATGCCACTTCTGTTGCCGCGCCGCGCGCATCGGCGCGACCTGCGCGGGAATGTAGCGTTCGATGATGCCGTAGGTGTGCGGGATCCAGCCGCTGGTGCCTTCGCCGGTCGCGACACGCATGAGCTGGTCGACGGTTGCGGTCAGCGCGGCCTCGGCCTGCCATGTCGGATATTCGGCCAGCGAACGCTTCACGATGGTGCCCATCTCATCGTTCAGTCCCTGGAAGCGGCCGAGCGTGTTGAACATGCTGTGGCCCCACAGGAAGTCGTCGGCGGTCGGCGGCAACTCGTTGCGATAGGGGCAGAGCTTCAGGTTCTCCTTCGCGCAGTTGTCGCGCAGATATTGCGCGACGATGCCATCCTGCAGCATCCGCCCGAACGCGACGCCGATGCCGCCGGGTGTCCAGGCCAGCTGTCCGGACAGCGCGAAATTCGCCGCCAGCAGCATCGCCGCGCCCGCGACGATGGTCAGGCTGCCCTGCGCGAGGCTTGCGAAGGGGATGCGGCGACCGAGCCACGGACGCAGCATCCAGCCGACCAAGCACAGGCCAAACAGCACCCCGAGCGTCGCGCTGTGCGTTGCCGCCGAAAACGCGACGAAGCCGAACAGCACCGCCTTCTCCAGCGTCGAGATCCTGTCACCGTGCAGGACGAGGATGAAGAGCGCGAGCACCGAAAGGCCGGCGAAGATGTCGGTCAGCAGCATGCTGGCGAGCCAGGGCAGCGCGGTGGTTGCGATCAGCGCGAGACTGATCGCGATCAGCCGGACCGGCCGGGCGAGGCCGAACACGCGTAGCGTCAGCTGCAGGATCCATAGCGTCGCCAGGGTCTGGATGCCGAGGTTGAGCCAGAAGCCCGACGTCTCGCCGGCATGGAGGTAGATGCCGAACACCGTGGACCGGCTCGGCACCAGATAGCCCTCATACCAGCGCGCCAGATAGCCGCCGGTATCCCATTGGAGCAGCGGATAGCCGTTCCAGAAGGCAGGGGCGAGCAGGAGGAGGGGGATGGCAATGGTGGCGATCCAGACCGACCGTGCGTCGGTCAGGCGGGCGCCCAAACTCCGGGTATTGATGATGTTTCCCCCTTTTTATTGGGGCCGACCATGCCCAAAACCACACTGGGAACGAAATCCGCCAATAGTTGCAGAAGCACGGCTTGATTTCGGCAAAATCCCGACCAACTCCCCTAGACGCCGGTCCGGGGGCGTAGGGGTGGGGTTTACCGTACCGAGCCTTCCCGGGACGCGCTGGGTCCACCGTGCTATAACGCACATCAGAACAACCGAATTGCGAGAGCAGCTATGGCAGTTCATCAGGTCAATCCGCAGGGGGCGAAGCTGGCGGCGCTCGATCCGATCTGGGATCGGATCCGCGGCGAGGCGGAAGACATCCTGCGGCGCGAGCCGGAGCTCGCGACCTTCATCTATGCGACCGTCCTGCATCATGAGCGCCTCGAAGATTCAGTGGTTCATCGCATTGCCGAGCGGCTCGACCACGCCGCGCTGTCGGGCGACCTGATCCGCCAGACCTATGGCGAGGCGCTGCGCGACGAGCCCGATATCGGCAACGCGTTCCGCGCCGATCTCGTCGCCGTCTATGACCGCGATCCCGCGACCTCGCGCTTCATCGATCCCTTGCTCTACTTCAAGGGCTTCCATGCGTTGCAGACCCATCGTCTGGCGCACTGGCTGCATCAGAAGGGCCGCAAGGACTTTGCCTTCTACCTGCAGAGCCGCTCCTCGGCGGTGTTCCAGACCGACATCAATCCGGCGGCCAGGATTGGTCGCGGCATCTTCCTCGATCACGCCACCGGTTTCGTCTGCGGCGAGACCGCCGTCATCGAGGACGATGTCTCGATCCTGCATGGCGTCACGCTCGGCGGCACCGGCAAGGAGAACGAGGATCGCCATCCGAAGATCCGTCATGGCGTGCTGATCGGTGCCGGCGCCAAGATCCTCGGCAATATCGAGATCGGCCATTGCGCGCGCATCGCGGCAGGCTCCGTCGTGGTCAAGCCCGTGCCGCACAACGTCACAGTCGCGGGCGTGCCGGCGAAAATCGTCGGCGAAGCCGGCTGTGCCGAGCCGTCGCGCACCATGGACCAGATGCTCAACGCGATCGGTCTTTGATTTCATTCGCTTTCTGATCGGCAGCGCGTTTCAGCGTGTGCGCAACATCACGTCGCCAAAGCCTGAAAAGGCTCTAGCGATCTTTGCCGTCTCGTCCTAAAACCTCCCCGAAAATCATCGACCCGATTGGAGACGGCCGTGGACGTTCAGGAAGTCAGGAAGCTCGACGCGTATCTGAAACGCGTGTTCAGCAATCCCAAGATCCGCGTGGTGCCGCGGCCCAAGAAGGACGACTCGGCCGAGGTCTATATCGGCGAGGAGTTCATCGGCGTGCTGTTCGTCGACGACGAGGACGATGATCGCTCGTTCCAGTTCCAGATGGCCATCCTGGAAGAAGATCTGGCCGAGTAAGGCGGAACAGCCTCTGCTTGTTAAGTCGTCACTGCGATGCTCGCAGTGACGAACAAGTTATCCCTTCGCGCTGTGCATCTGCGCGGAGAGGCGGCCCATCGCGGTAGCGATGTCGCGCCATTGCGCGAGCCAGCTGCGCGGAAAGCGGAAGGTCAGGTCGGCGCCCTCGATGCGCTGCTCGCTCAGGCACATGCCAGGTGTTGAGGTGTCGCGGGTGCAGCGCGCGACGAGCTGCGGCTCGGTCGCGGTGAACAGATCCTCGCCGCCATAGGGCGTGCCCTCGCGGAACGCGCGCGCCGTCAAGCCGTCATCGGTATTGGCACGCTCGTCGAGATAGCGCGGGTAGATCGTGCGCAGGCGCATGTCCGGCGCGAGTGAATCGTGGTGGGCCGCGATTGACACGAAAATCCTGTCGATCGGCTGCACCTTGTCCTCGACCGTATCGGCGCTGTAGTGCTTCGGCGCGGCAGGCGCCTCCAGCGACGGATAGAGGAAGCTCAGATCGACGCGCTCCTGCGGCCCGGAATGGCGCTGGATCTTCATGCGCACGGCCATCGTCGGCACGTTGAACAGCGTGCCGCCGACGCTGACCGGCAGCCGCGAAGGATCGCTCGCCGGGACGGTCGTATAGGTCGGCCACAACAGATACGCGACGAGCGCAATCGCGCCCGCTGCGATGACCGCCGAGGCGATGATCGGGACGAGATGCGCGCGTGGATTGCGGCGGGTGTCGCGGGCGAGATGCTGGGCGGACGACAGAAGCGTCATGAACGAGGCAAAGACCGGGTCGGGGGAGGTCGAATCACCCGCCGAATATGCCACGAGGCGAGGAATTTCCGTACGATTCCAACGGAATCCCTGAGCAAACGGCCATGCGCAAACGCCACGCCAGCCGGGTCGGATTAACCTTTCCTTAAGGATGATGTGGCGGCCGGCGGCCAATTCTGCGAAGCAGGGGCCAGTTGCCAGTTGCGTAGCGGAAGTTCCCGATGTCGCCCGATACCTTGAATTCCCTGTTCTCGCTGTTGATTGGCTTTGCGTTCGCGGGCGCACTGGCGAGCGGCTATCAGGCGATGGCGGAGCGCCCGGCCGGTTTCGGCCTGCTGCAGGAGGGCGTGGCGCCGAAGACCTTCGCGGCGGTCCCGTTCCTCGTCTTCGCCGCACCCTTCATCATCATGCGCAACACGCTGCGCGGCGCACGTATCGAGCGCCGCCGCTTCGAGTTCGTGATGATGGCAACCGTCATCTCCGGCTTCTGGAGCCTGATGTCGGGCACCTTCTTCATGATGACGCTGCGCGCCGCGGGCGTGCTCGGCTGATCCGATCATGATCCGCGGCCGATCATGGTCGCACTTGCTTGAAACCACGTCCGCCGCTGTGCCAAGGTCACCCTGACCAGAGCTTCGGTTCTGATTGCTCAGACCACGGCCCGGATTTTGTTTTGACGCGTTTTCTTCACGCGAACCGGTGTCCACTTCGCTCGAAAACGCTCCAAGGAGACCTTGATGGCGATCTACGAACTCGACGGGCAGGGGCCCGATCTTCCCGCTGACGGCAGCTACTTCATCGCCGACAATGCCGTCGTGATCGGCAAGGTGCGCCTCAAATCCGCGGCGAGCGTCTGGTTCGGCGCTGTGCTGCGCGGCGACAATGAGTGGATCGAGATCGGCGAGGGCTCCAACGTCCAGGACAATTCGACCCTACATGTCGATCCCGGCTTTCCCCTGACCATCGGCAACAACGTCACGATCGGCCACAACGCGATCGTGCACGGCTGCACGCTGGAAGACGGCGTGCTGATCGGGATGGGATCGATCGTGATGAACGGTGCGCGCATCAGGCGCGGCAGCGTGGTCGGCGCCGGCTCCGTCATCACCGAGGGCAAGGAGTTTCCGGAAAACTCCCTGATCATCGGTGCGCCCGCGCGCGCAGTGCGCACGCTCGACGCCGCGCAGGCGGAAGCGTTGTCGCGGCCGGCCAAGTCCTACGCGATCAGGGGACCGCAGTACAAAGCCGGACTGAAGAAGATCGGCTAAAGCATGATTCGGAAAAGTGCGAAGCGGTTTTCCCGCGCGACAAACGCGTAGCGTTTGCGCGGAGATCATGCTCAGACAATAACTCTGGTTCTCAGCGCTTGCGGCCCTGCTTGCGCGCAGCCTTCGGTGTTGCGGGGCCGGGCTTTGCTGCCTCCTGAAGTCTTGCGCTCTTGCGCAGCGCATCCTTCAGGTCGATCGGAATACCGTGCTTCTTGAGCAGGTCGGCGAAGGCCTCGTCCGCGAGCTCCTGCAAGGTCGCCATCCGGTCGCGTCCAAGCTGCTTCAGCTTGTCGAAAGTATCGTCGTCAAATTCGATCAGCTTGCGCAAATTGCATTGCTCCCAAACCTTATTGCTCCAACGCCCGTGGGAACCGGCGTTTTGCGGACTCGTTGATGTCCGCAAGGGAGAGTTGCCATGCGCAAATTATCCGCCACCGCCGCGTTCGCGACAATTGCGATTCTACTGACGCCCGCGGCGACCGTCGCCCAAGGCACCGGGAGCGGCAGCGGCTCGACAGCCAGCCCGGCATCGCCGCAAGTCACATCACCGCCGCGCGGCACCAACAGCGCCGGTACCGCTCAATCCTCCGGCCGGCTCAACTCCGGTGAGGGCGTCACGACAGGCGCGGCATCGAGCGAAAGCTTCGACAAGGCAATCGCCGATGAGAACAAGGCGGTCGAGCAACGGCTGAAAGGCATCTGCCGCGGCTGTTAACTCTTGACCGCTGTGCCTTGATGAACGCGGGTCGCGCAGAAGTGAGCGCGACATCGACGCGCGGCCGAAGCCGCGGTCCTACATTGCGCTAGCATGCGCGCGACGCGGCGGAGGAGGCTTGAAACGAAAGAGCCTTGGAAAGAGGAGTAACGGGTGATGTTGCGTAAAACGATGATTGCCTTGCTGGCGACGGCATCGGCGGCCCTGTTCACGGTCGACACGGCGTCGGCACGGTTTGGCGGCGGTGGTTTCCACGGGGGCGGTGGCTTCCACGGCGGCGGCGGTTTCGGCGGCTTCCACGGCGGTGCATTCCGCGCCATGGGCGCGGGCGGCGGCTTTCGGTCGGCTGCGATCGGCGGCGGCTGGCACGGTGGCGGCTGGCACGGTGGCGGTTGGCACGGCGGTGGCTGGCATGGTGGCGGCTGGCACCGGCGCGGCTGGGGCTATCCGTTCGCGGCGGCAGCGATCGGCTTCGGGCTCGGCTATGGCGCCTACGATTACTATGACGGCTACTACGGCAATCCGTACTACGCCGGCTACGGCTACGACGATGGCTACGGCTATGGTTATGGCTACGGTGACGGCGGCTGTTACGTCGTGCGCCGTCGCATGCTGACACCGTATGGCTGGCAGGTGCGGCCGGTGCAGGTTTGCAACTGAGGCCATCCGCTGACGCATGGCCCGGTCCATGTGATCGCCATGCTGATGGTCTTGGAATGTTTGGTGCGGCCTCGGTGTCTTGATGCCGGGGCCGTCGCGCATTGGTATGCAGCTTGCTTTGCGTGAAGGCAGTTGCGTGAGCGCGTCGCGAATACACATGGTTCGGCTGCGGTTGGAGCCGGGCCTCAGAGGACATCCGAGATGCTGACCATTCCTGATCTGACATTGCTCTTCATGGTGGTTGTTTCGAGCCTTGCCGTTGCGCTGGTCTACATGCTCCACGAGCTCGAGCCGCAGCTTGCGCGGTTGCGGCAGAAGGGCGGTCGCATCATGCGCGATCGCACCAAGTAGACGGCAATGCCGTTCGCTGCGCTACAGCCGTAGCGACGTCGCAGATGCAGTGCCCGTCAGCCGGGCCCGTTGTGCTGCTTCGGCCATGTGTCGGGAGCCAGGCCTTGGCTGGGCCGTCCCGAGGCCGGGATTCCAGCGCCCCAAAAAACAAGGCCGTCGACGTAGTATACCGTCAACGACCTTGCCAGCCCCGGATATTGAAATCGGCTCACGCCATCCGGTGATTTAAGGATGACTCGGATTCCAAGTCGGTTATGTGAACCAGTTCACAAAGTCCGGATTAATTCACGGTAACGGGCACTCAAACGAGGCCGGCGTCAGCAGGCCTGGAGTCCGCAAGTTCCACCTTAGCTGCTGATCTTGTTCGGGATTTGGCGCATTTTGATGGCGGGTGCGGCGACCAGGCGATCGCCATCTTCGCTCGTCACCCGCGCGATCTGTGGCGCTTGCGGTTGGCGCTCCGTGTGGCCTTCGACCGCTTGCGCGGCTCGGGCTCGGCCGCCGGCTCATTGGCTTGCGCGCTCGCCAGCGACTGCCGCAACCCCTCGACCTGCTCGGTCAGTGCGGCGACCTGGTCGGACAGCCTCTTGGCGTCGGCCTGCTGCAGGGCGAACTGCTTGCGCATGGTCAGCAGCTGATCCTGCACTTCCTGCAATTGGTCGATGGATTCCTGCTGGGTCGCCTCCATCCCCTTGGTCTTTTCCACCAGGGCCTCGGAGACCTGCGCGGTCCGCGCCTGCAGCTGGCGGGCGGCGACCATTCGATCGGTCTCGGGCACGTTGCCACTGAAGGCGCGCCACAGCGCGATCGAGCCGATCCCGAACAGCACGAGCACCAGCGCCACGGCGCCGATCGCGATCGGCTGCACGCCAATCAGGCTGCTGGCTTGCGAATTCCGGGGGGCAAGTTCGACCATGCGACCAGAACCGGACGTCAATTGAAAGGTTCGGAATACCACAACCACCGCGCGGGCAAAACCCCCGGAGATTCAAGCAGGTGGCGCAGGAAGTGCAAAACTCGCCGCAAATTGCGGGGCTTCTGTCCCAAAACGGGACCATTCGACGCGAGCGGGCTCAGCCCGCGGGCGCGATCAGGCCAACCCTCATGTCCTTCGCCAGATAGACGCAAACGCCGTCTGCGAGCACGCGGCCGTCGGCGATCCCCAGCACCAGGCGGCCGCGCCGGACCTGACGCATGTCGACCTCGTAGCGCACCAGCCTGACGTCCGGCGTGATGTGCCCCCGGAACCTGACCTCGCCGACCCCGAGCGCGCGGCCTTTGCCCAGCGAGCCCGACCAGCCGAGCCAGAAACCGATGATCTGCCACATGGCGTCGAGCCCGAGGCAGCCGGGCATCACGGGGTCGCCGGCAAAGTGGCAGGCGAAGAACCAGTGGTCCGGCGCAACGTCGAGTTCGGCCGCGACGCGGCCCTTGCCGTAGGCGCCGCCGTCGATGCCGATATCGGTGATGCGATCCATCATCAGCATCGGCGGTGCCGGCAGCTGCGCGTTGCCGGGGCCGAAATAGCCGCCCGCGCTCGAGCGCAGCAGATCCGGCTTGGCGTAGGACGATTGCGGCGTGTGAAAATCGTGCGGGTTGAACAAGATGGCCACCGACCTTGGGGTTATTGTTGAACGTTAGGAGCGGCTACGCCGCGTGGCTTTTGACTTGATGGGCAGGGGGCCGGGCGGCAGGCGCAGCGCGGCGGCCATGAAGGCCCAGATGTCGTCGGTGAGCCTTGCCGGATCCGGCCGTCGTTCGCCTGTCAGCGCGCCGATCAGCGCCTGACGGATGCCGCCGATCATCAGCGCGATGGTGAGGTGAGGGTCGAGCTCTGCGGGCACGATCCCGTCGCGCTGCGCGGCTTCAAGCATGCGCGCACCGGCTGCGAGCTGGCGGCCGGTGAAGGCGGTCTCGACGTCGAGGACCTCGGGTGCCCGGCTCAGCGGGCCGATCACGAGGGGCGCGAACGGGTGCTCATAGTGAAAGTCGACATAGGCGCCGATCCGCGCCTTCTCGCGGTCCGCCCAGTTCGTGGCGGACAGCTTGGCGCCGCCGAATGCCGCCTCGTCGAGGCGTTCGTAAAAGTCCTCGACCACGGCGGCGATCAGGCCGGCCTTCGATCCGAAGTGGTGATAGGCGAGCCCGACCGAGACCTGCGCCCGTCTCGCGACGGCCTGCATCTCGAGGTGCCCCTGGCCTTCGATCAGTTCCTGTTGGGCTGCCGCGAGCAGCCGTTCCCGTGTCCCGAGGCTCGTCGCGCCCATCCGCTTGTCCGTTGCTGAATTGAATTCAATTCAATAGGGCAGATGCTAGGATGTCAAGCCTCGGACGCCGGACGGCCGAGCGAAGCGGCGAAAGGCGTGCGATGGCGTTTGCGATCAAGACCGAGATCCGTGAACCGCGGGCGAAGGCATTCACCTTCGCCGCGCAGAAGACCATGTATGGCGGCAGGCTGATCGTCGCAGGCGACGTCGTGTTCGTATTCGCGAGCGAGAACGAAGGCGGCAACGGCCTGATCGCGCGTGGGATCGTCACCTCGGCCGAAGCGGTGCCGCGCAAGGCCGGCATCGCCAGGCAAACGCCGCGCGTCGGCATCGCGGTCAGGCGCGTTGCGTTGGCGAGGCAGCCGCTCGGACGCGAGCAGCTCAAGCGCTTCAAGGATTGGGACGACGGCCGGCCCGAGACCGAGCTCAACTTCAAATTCTATCGTCAGGCTACCAACAAGATCGTCGGCATCACCGACCTGACGGCGGCCTTCCTTGAGCGCTTCTTCTGATCAGCGGCCACCGCACCCCCAAAAAGGTTGCGGCCAGGCTTTGGGGGAGGCTCGCCCCGTTATTGATTTGCCTTGGTTTTCCGCGCTGGCGCAGCGTCGTCCACGGCTTCTCCACTGGGCAGCAGATCGACGCGATCCCATTCCTCGGAGGCTGCTGTGTGCGTGTAGCGCCGCGCGCTGCGTTCATCGCGCCATCTGCCGGTGCCGACCAGGCCGTGCGTGTCGGCGCCGCCATAGCGGCGCATCCACGTCGCCCATGTGTGGCAGAAGGTGTGGAAGGTGACCCAGCTATAGCGGTAGCGCGGGATCTCCATCTTGTCACCGCGTTTGGGTCGCTTGACCGGTGGCAGGCCGCACGCCGTCACCTTGGCGTTGAGGAAGATGAAGTTGCGGTGCCCGCCCTGGTGGAAGCGGAACACCTTGCCCTCGGCGCGCCGGTGCGGCGCCAGCAGCTCGCACAGCTCGCTGCGGAGCTTCACGGTGCGCGGATCGCCATTCTTGGATGTCTCGATATAGGCGAGCCGATCGTCGATTGAGACCCGCTCCCAGCGCAGCGCAAGGGCCTCGCCGATCCGGCAGCCGGTGTAGAGCAGAAAGCGCAGCAGTCTTCCCATCTCGGCATCGACCTGATCGGCCGCCTTGATGATCGCAAAGGCATCCGGGGGCAGCAGGAACAGCGTGCGCGCTTTTCCCTTGTAGCCCTTCGGCCGGCGCACCGTGATGCTGATACCGGCGTGATGCAGCACGGCCGAGACCGGCGTGTAGACATAGCCATTGCGGGTGATCGGCTGGACGTCGGGATAGAGCAGCACAGCGGCCTCGTCGATCGCGGCCTGGTCGATCTGGTCGAGCGGCGTTTCGCCGAAATGCTGGATCAGCAGCTTGAGGCCGCGCTTGGCGCCGCCGGCCTTGAGGTAGGAGACCGCTGCCGACAGGAACGTCGGGGCGTCCTTTACGGCCGGCCTGGGCGGATACTCACCACGTTCGATGGCCTTTTCGATCCGGTCGAGTTCACGCTGAGCTGCGGCGCGTTTAGGAGTTCCCGAGCTTCGGTCAACAGGGACCCGCATGTAGCTTCCGCGGATCGTCCAGTTCGGCGTTTTACCGGGGCGGGGCGGGAAGAGCTTGAGCGGCATGGTACTCTACTCACTGTCGCGTCCAGGATGCGATCGATGTCGCTCTCCCGGAAGAGCCTAGACCGCCCCAACTGGCTGTAAAATGCCCGGCCCTCGGCGTCCACGGGATTTTCCGCGAGCCAATCCTGCAGCCAGCGCTTGCTTTTGCGCAGGCGGGCGGCGGCCTCGGCCAGGGTGAGGGGCTCGGTCATGACGCCGGCTTCGCCATCCCGGGCGGCCGGTCGAGCATCTCCCGGACGGCGTCGGCCACAAAGACGATCCGCTGAACCCGGTCGGCTTTCGACAGTAGCGGGTCGAGGTATTCCCGGCAGCCGGCGGCGAGCAGCAGCAGCTCGTCCCCGTAGCGGAATGGCGGGCAGGCGTAGTGCGCGACTTCGACCAGGAGGCTCGCGACGGCCTTCTGGCGGCCGCCGTCGCTGTCGGCCCCTCGCATCTCGGCCACGAAGTCGGAACATGCGTCGCTGAGGGCCATCGCGCTTCTCCGCTCAGACAGCTTCCGCTGTCGCGGCCTGCCTCACCTCGATCGACAATAGCGTGTAGCCCTCGAGCCGGCCGCCAGCCCTGTAGCTGGCCTCCCAGATCTCGACGGCGCCGGCGCAGGTGCCGCGCACCCGGACGCCCTGGCGGTTCAGCCGGTCGACATCCAGGCCGAACCGCGCGGCCAGGGCCTTCTTCGTCAGCACCGCGCCGACGTTGATCTCAGAGCGATGCAGCTGATGCAGTGTCCCCATTCCCGATTCCCCGTTCTGCGATGGTGGTGATGATGACGGCGCGCATCGCGACCAGGTCGCCGCGCTGCGCGTGGAGTTTCTGGCAACAGATCAGCGGGTTGATGCCGAGCTCGTGCCAGAAGGCAAGCTCGCCGCGGTTGTGCTGCGCATCGCGCGCGAGGCGGCGGTCATCGGCGCATAGCGGCAACGCCCAACGGTCCTCGGGCTTCTTGCCGAGCCCGGAGGCCTTCCCGAAGGCGGCCGATGCCATCCGGACGTGTGCCGCTTCGCTGGGCTCCATCCCGCAGGAAAGGCAGGGCAGTGTCCGAATGGCAGCCAGATAACCGGGCTCGCGCCCTTCGCCCTGCTCAAAGCGGCGCGGCCGGGGCTGGCAGGCCATTGCGCGCTTGAGCAGGGCTCCGGGGGGCGACACGGGAAGGATGCGTTGCGGGCGAGGGAGCTTCACAACGGCCTCGACATTTCCACGGCCACAACGTGCTGCGCGGCGACCTGGCGGGCGTCGTCGACGAGCATCACGACCTCGCCGAAGCGGAAGCCGTTGCCGACGAGAGAGCGGATCGCGTCGCGCTCGTCGTTGAAGGTGCCGGCGGCGAGCAGATGCTTTGCCATGCGCGCGACCTTTTCGGTGCGCTCTTCAACTTCCGGTATGACGACCGGACCGTCGACCAGGCGAATGCGGGGATGCGAGGTTGTCATCAAAACATCCTGTTGGCGTTTGATGCAGGCGGCGACCCTTGCTATCGGGACGCCGCCTGCGGGGTTATCGGGACGGTGCCGCGTCGCCCGTCCCGATCTCAGAAACTCACGCGAACGCATTCCGCCCCGGGAATGGCAGCGGCTGATGGAATCCCCGATACTGCAGGCGCTTGGTCGCGGCGATCCGCTCGACGCAGGCGAGCGCCGCGATTTTCTCCGCGCTCCAGCCGGTGCGATCGACGAAGCGCGGCCCCAGGCCTTTCTGCTGCGCGAACGCCGACGACATCGTCGCCACGATGAAATCGAACGGCATTTCGCCGGGCTCGATCTGGAACATCACCTTCGGGCACCACACGGCGCGGGTGGCATCGCCATTGTCAGAGACGAGCAGCGCCTTGTCGGTCGCGTTGTGTTTCGTCAGCGCCAAGCAGGTGAGGCCGGCATTGATCGAGCGCGGCCGGCGCCGATCGAAGGTGTGAAGGCGCGGGCGAAGTTCGATGATGTTGCCGGATGGGTAGAGGTTATGCATGACGCTACTTTCTTTGCACTGGTTGAGACGAAGCGAGACACGCGGCCTCTGCCGGCAGAGCGTCGAGCGCGGTCCCGCAAAGCGACCGTACGAATGCGATTGCCGCGGTCTGTGCCTCGGCCTCACTGTTGAAGCCGCCGCGGCTAGCAAGTTCGCCGCCGTCGTATGAGCACTCAACGGAGACATGCCAGACCCATCCGCAATGGCGTTCGCGTTGATCGCTGGTCGAAATGCGGAATTCGCCAGCAAAAAGCTCGTGGCCGCTATAGGGGCGTGGCGTCCAGGCCCGGCGCGGGCAGCAGTGCCAGACATCATGCTGCCGGCTGCGCCAATATGCGGGCTCGTCGAGGAATAGCTCGCCCCAACGCGTGGTCCCGGTCGCTTCGCGCTGGATATTCATCACGCGCGCTCCCGTGCGGCCTTGCGTCGCAGGGCGCGTTGACGGCGCTGCACGGCCTGGTGCTCGCGTTCGATGATCAGATCGCGCGTCTGCTGCGCGACGCCGCGGAACCGCCATAGCGCATCGGCGCGCTCGCGTAGATCAGCATGACGCTCATAGGCATAATGCCAGTCGTGTGCGCTGAAGATCCGGAGACCGCCGCCGATCCGTCGGCGCAGTTCCATCCGGATGCCATCAATCTTTCGGTCGATGATCCGGATCGCTTCGATCTGGGCCGCGAGGAGTGCGGATGGCATGGGAGAGACTCCGTTGAGGCAACGGAGTGAATTTCCCACAGAAATATAGATCGGTCAAGAAAATCATTTCTGTGGGAAATATGAGTTCGCGACGGTTCATATTCGGCGCAAAATGGCGTCGGATTAGCGGGCGATCTTACGCTTCGATTTGAGTAGGCTTTCCCGGGCCTGCGGAGAGAATTCGGAGAGCGCGGCGATCTGTGCTTCCGAGGGCGGTTTACGGAATAGGTCGTTGACCGTGATGCCCATATGATCCGAAAGCTTTAGTAAGTACAGTGCGTTAACGTTGTTCTTTACCCCGCCAGAGATGTTGCTGATGTAGCTCTGGGTGCAGCCGGCGATACGCGCCGCCTCGGTCGCACCGATGCCTTTCAGCTTCAGCCAAGCGCCGAGGAAGATCTCCTGAGGCTCTACATGGTTCCGTTTTCCCATGTTGCATTGTAGGAACCCGCTCGCGGACCCGATCATTTCCGAGGGAAATATTTTCCGTTGACGTGAATCATTTCTGGTGGAAATACTTCCGGTCATGTCAGATGATTCGCATCCAATGCTTCGCTGGGCCGAAGGAAAAGGAATGACGGTCGAGCAGCTCGCCGAGAGCGCCGACTGTTCGCCCGCGCATCTGCGCAACATTTTCGCCGGACGAAAGGAAGCATCCTTGCGATTGGCGCACCGCTTGAGCGAGCTGTCCGGCGGCGTCGTCGCGATGGATGCTTTTTTGAAGCCGGACAGCGAAGAGGCCCGAGCATGACGAACGCCCGGGTACGCAATTACATTCCCCATAATTCTGGTCCCACAGATGTGCCTGCACAATTGCACATCCATGGAAACACAACTTGCGCCGATCTCACAGCACGACTTTACGGCGACGTCGCGAAATCGATGCGGCGGCGCAAGGACTCGCTCAGCGAGTCCAATGTCTTAGCGTCAACTCCGCGTTGTCGCTGTGAAGCAGTTTCCATCATCGCCAGCTCAGCCAGTACCACCAGCGCCGTTTTTGTAGTCGGCGCGCGTCTTCCTGCGCCGCGAAGATTGCGCGCCAAGCTATGTCGCTTTCGTTCGCTTCGTACAAAGGAGGCTGCGTCATGTTGTCGCTCGTCGAGGTTGCGTTGCTTTGTCCGGTCATTGTCGCTGCGTACCTCGTTGTGCTCGAGCTGGCCGATCCGCTCTGAGCTGACTGCGTTTCGTCGCGTTGTGTCGGGGGTTGTTGCGTCATGTCCATTGCCGAATCGTGCACATTGCCGCCGTCACGGCCTAGGAGAACACTTCGAACAACTGTTCGAAGAGACCCGCAGGCTGAACGATTGTCGAAATTCGGGCGCGTCTGCCTCACGCTCTGGCCTGACCAGAAGCCGGACGTCGTCCTGGCGCAGCGCGTCGGCTGCTCGGAGCGGGCAGCACAGTTCTACATCACCGGCGATCGCGAGCCGTCCTACGAGGCCCTCATGGCCGTGCTCGACGAGCTGCGCCCGCGCAAGCGGGCCTGAACTCACCTTCACCAACCACCGAGAGGACGACCATGCAGCTTGGATCGACGCAGCGGGACACCATCACCGGCTTTCAGGGAGTGGTCGTGGGCTTCTGCCAGTACATCTCCGGATGCAACCAGGCGCTGCTGGTGCCGAAAGTCGCGGAGAACGGCGAGTTCAAGGAAGGCCATTGGTTCGATGTGCAACGTCTGAAGCAGATCGGGACCAAGGTGATCAAGCTCGACAACGGCGCGACGCCGGGCTTCGACAAGGCGGCACCCAAGCGCTGATCCTGATTTCACGGACATCGCCGCACGAAAAGCGGAGGCCAGACGCGAGCGGCGTGTTTACTGGCACGGATCCGGAAACGTCAACTTCGCCGGGCCGTAAAATGGGCGGCGTATACCGCAATCGCGGCGTGACGGGCGGAGAGAGTGCCGCGCATTCATCAGCAGAAGGAGAAGTCGATGCTAACCGTTCTATGGAAGATGCCCAATGGGGGCGAGGAGATTTATGTAGCGCCGAGCGTATCCAGGGTTCCGGCGTTGGTGGCCGAAGCGGCCGAGCTGGAAGCTGCCGATTGTCACGGGGCCGCGCATATCGCGATGCAGGTCGCGACCGGCAAGGGCACCGAGCGCACGGTGATCAGTATCGGCGAGGTGTTTGTGATGAACGCCGAGGGCAGGACGGTCGCGACCTACCGGTTCTAGTTTACAGTTCGGGCGGCGGCCTTGGCATCCATGAGCCCGGGTCAATTATGTCGGGCGCCAGCATGCCTGGTGCGGCTCGACCGGGAAGGGCGCGCGACCGCGCTATGTGCCCCGCCGCCGCCCGGAGTTCTTCGCGGAGGGTGGCATGAAGGACGACCTCACCTTCGATATCTCTTCGAGGCCAATGTCCCAGAGCGAGGCCTTGGCCCGACACCGGATTGAACGCATTGCGCGCGCGATACGTGGGCATGCACTTCGCAGCGATGATCCCGCTGCTTATGGCGATCTTGAAGAGCGTTGGGTGAACGCTGCGCGAGCCGCGGTCATGATCATGGATCGGCATGCAGCATGAGCATCCTCTCTCACAGTTCGGGCGGCGGCCTTGGCATCCAACAGCCCGGGTCAATGACACGGGGTACCAGAGCAAAGGTTCAAACTCCGTCGGGAAGGGCGCGTGAGCGCGCTATGTGCTCCGCCGTCGCCCGATCCGTTCGGAGGGCCGCATGATCCCGCTGCTTCTCGAGCTCAAGGATCGCCTGGATAAGGAAACCCTCGTCCGGCGCCTCCTCGAAGGGCAAATGCAAGAGGCCGTGCGGAGCGGCTGCAATGGCGACTTTCAGCGCGGATACGTTTGCGCGCTCTACCACACCTGGCAGTCGGCCGGCTATCCCGCGACAGCGGCGTCGATTGCTGCGGAGGCTCTCGTGAAAGGCGGCATTCTCGCCAGTGACGGAGTGCCCGACTGATCGGACTTTTGCCCAATAAACAATAAGAGCGGCACCAACCGCACGCCTGTTTTTGTAGCGTTACTGCGTAACCCCGACATCAGATCAACCGCGCGCGTTCGGTCATTTCCGGACGTGAGCCTTTGCGACCCGAATTTTGAGGAGCTTCGCCGATGATCGTTCTCGCGAAAATCCTGACTGCCATTGCCCTGGTCTTCATCGCGCTCGGTCTCGTGTCCGCGGTGATGGTGTCGCGTCCGCGCGAGCCACGGGCCGGCCGGCGCCTGCGAGGGCCGGCCGGCTACCCGGGCCCCTATGACATGGGCGGCTTCACTCCCGGGCAGTGTGAGGCGATCGCCCGCCGCCCGGTCGAGCTTCATCACCGAACCGAGGGAGTTGCCCTCCACTCGGCCGCGGGCAGCGGTGCGGTGTCCTCTCGGCCGCTGCCGCTGCCCGCGAACGACTTCAAGCGCACCGAGCGACAGATTGCGCCGGGACTCAGCAGGCAGCTGCTGTTCGGCGCGCCGTCGCCCAAGAAGCCGTTCGGGAGGGCCCGTCGTGCATTCTAGCTTCTCAGAGGAGGAACGCAGGTTCACGGCCACCGAGCACGCCAATTTCATCGCGGGCAAGGTGGTGGCCTACGCCACCGCCTATCTCGATGGCCGACATGATCTTGCTGATCTCGCCCGCAACGCCGCCTCGGTGATGATCGACCTGCTGCTGTGCAGCACCGACGACCGGGAGGCGAAGGCGATCCTTGATCCCGCGCGGCTACTCGCCAGCGCCATGATCGGCACCGCCTGCGCGGCTTCGCCGGCGCGGCTTGAACGGTGGCAGAAGGCGATGGGCGCCATGGTCGAGCTGGTCAAGCACGTCAGCACCGAGCTCCGCGAATCCGGAGTGCAACGCTCATGATCAGGCCGCTGTCCCAAACCCTGAATGATCTGATCGGAATAGCCGAGAGCGTCGTGACCCGGGCCCGCTACGCGACGCCAATGCCGCGCGCGACCTTTGCCGCGCTTGCCGCCGAAGTGCGTGAGGCGGAGAGCCTCCCAGCCGATGGCCAGCGCGCTACCTATGGCGCCATCGTCGTCGTTAACGCGATCGAGGCGTTCCACGCGACCGGCAGCGAGTCTGGTTCGCCCTGGCAGATGATCGTCGGCACCGCGCTTCCGCTGCTGCGGACCGATGCGTGGATTGCGCTGAACCAGGAGAAGGCGGCACAGCAGGAGACGCGGCGATGAGCGGCAAGCGTTTCGAGATTGCATCGTCGCTGAAGCTATCCATGACCGGCAGCGACGCCCCGCAGCGGATCGATGGCGATGCCTCGCGTAGGTTCATGCCAGTCGAACAGTTCGACGAACCTGCGCCGATGGCACTCGCCGAGGCCGCCGAATGTTGCGGCGAGTTTCTCTGCCGCTCCGCCGACGATGCGAATGAAGGCTGCTGCGCCAACTGTCCGATGCTCGTCGAGCGCAAGCGGGAAGAGTTTCTGCGGAAGGCGAGGGCGCACTGATCCCTGCCGGCGGGAAGCCGGCGAATCTGGAGAGCGTGAGACATGAACGAGTTGACAAAGACCGATCCGAATTCACCGGCGCTGAAGGTCGAAGGCCTCGGCTCGGTGCTGATCAAGGCCGGCACGGCGTTCGCCGGTGTGCAATTCGATGCTGATACGGCGGTGCGCATCGACGGCCTCGAGCCGGGCACCGACTATCTGGTGCTGGTCGCGGACGGCGCGCCCATCGCCGTGAAATACGCCGGCGATGACGGCGATGCCTACCTGGGCGGCTTCCATTTCGCGCCAGGCGGCAATGCCGAGGCGCGCACCGGCGGCGACAGCGTGCCGGCCATCAATCCGTTCTCGGTGTGGGACCGCAACTTCCGCCCCACATGCCCGGATCCGCGTGGCATGGCACTGATCACGATGCCCGGTCGCAAGTTCTGGTGCGATATTTATCTCACCGGCGCCGATTGTGATCGCAATGGCACCAGCGCGTTCGGCGTCACCATCGCCGACGGCGATGATTGCCCGCGTGATCCAGATGGCGAGCGCTATCGCAGGTTCGACTACGCGACGGCGGCCGCGGTGATGGCCGTGCATGGCAAGGGTCTCCTCAGCGTCGAGGAATTCTTCGCTGCCGCCATTGGTGTCACCGAGAAGACGGCTCTTGATCGTAATCCGAAGAAGACCGGCCTCGATGCACCGCGCACCTCGCGCTTCGGCATCATGCAGGCGACCGGCAACATGTGGATCTGGGGTCACGATGGCGACCCAGACACGCCGCGCGCTTCGCTGTTCGGCGGGTCCTGGCTCAGCGACGGCAGCGCGGGCTCGCGCTACGCGGGCGTCGCCTGCGACTGGCCGGGGGACTCGGACGACGATATCGGCGCCCGCGGCCGCAGTGACCACCTGCAACCTGGTTAGCCGGCGCGACAGCGCCGGCCTGTGACCGCACGCATGATCGTCAAGGATGACAACGCAGCAACCGACGCCCTGGCGATCGTCGAGAAATACGAGGCTTTCGTGAACTATCTCTACCCGATCCTGCAGAACGCACCCCGCAAGCATGGCGTCATCCGCGACGTCGTGCTTGCGGCGTTGTTCGCGCCGATCGGCGGCCTCTATCACGCGGCAAAGTCGCGGCAGGTCTCACGGCTTCACGCCGTCGACGCCGAGTTCGCGACCTTGCGCTCGCATCTGCGCTTCCTCAGCCAGGGCCATATCAAGATCCTGACCCCGAAACAGCATGTCGTCGCACTGGCCATGCTGGCGGAGCCCGGGAAAATGCTCGGCGCCTGGCTGCGGAAGCTCAAGGAATCGGACGTGCGTGCACGTCCGGTGGGGCAGGCGGGGAAATGATGCAGCCGCGCGCTTCGATGTTCGGCGGGTCCTGGCTCAACGACGGCAACGCGGGCTCGCGCTACGCGAACGTCGCCTACAACTGGCCGGAGAACTCGAACGACAATATCGGCGCCCGCGGCCGCAGTGACGATAGGTTCGATGCTCGGGAGCGGTTACGGCCGTCCCGGCAGGCCTGGCGCTTCGATCTTCGATCGAAGTCGCCGTCGGCATTTTGGCCTCCGGCCAAAAGCCTGTGGTCAGCCCGCGTGTCCCGCTTCGGCGAATACACTTCGCGGTCCGGCAGAACGGGGCGTAGCGGCAACATGCCGTCGAGACCCGCGGCCGGTTCTTCCCTTTGGAATAGGTCGCAAATGACCATGCGTTACCGCAATCTGATCGGCTCGATCACCTCGATCCGCAACATGGAGCAGGCCATTCGCCTCACCGCCAGAGGCAAGCGGCTGACCGGCGGCTATCTCGAGTTCAAGGAATTCTCCGCGCTCAACCTTGCCGACCTGGCGCGCGAGATGGCCGACGGTTCCTATGTCGCCGGCGCTCCGCATGAATTCCACATCTTCGATCCGAAGAAGCGGCTGATCTCGGCGCTGCCGTTCCGCGATCGCATCGCGCAGCAGGCGCTTTGCCTGGCGATAGGCCCGATCTTCGATCGCGCGCTGCTGCCGCGCGCCTACGCTTGCAGAGTCGGCAAGGGCACCCACGCCGGCGTGATGCAGCTGCAGGCTGACCTGCGGCGTGAACAGCGCGACGGTACAAGGCTATATTTCCTGAAGACGGATTTCTCGGCCTACTTCGCCTCGATCGAGCGGCCGGTACTGTGGCGGTTGATCGAGGCCAAGATCTCCTGCCGCGCGACCCTGCGCCTGATCGAGGCCATGGTGCCGCGGTATGGCATTGGCCTTCCGATCGGCAGCCTGACCTCGCAGATCTTCGCCAACCTCTACACCGGCGCAACGCTGGATCGGCACCTGCAGCAGACGTTGGGTGAGCGGCTCTGGTATCGCTACATGGACGATCTCGTCGTGCTCGGCACGAGCTCTGAGCATCTGCGTGCGGTCAAGGGCTCGATCGAGGCGTTCTCGCGCGATGAGCTCGGCCTGCGCTTCTCGAAATGGCAGGTCGCGCCGGTCTCCCGCGGCGTCAACTTCCTCGGCTACCGGATCTGGGCCAGCCACAAGCTCTTGCGCCGCGACAGCGTCGTTCGCGCCCGTCGCAAGATCGCGGCCTATCGCGCCGCCGGCGATCATGAGCGCCTGCACAGGTTCCTTGCTGCGTGGCTCGGCCATGCCCGATGGGCTGATAGCGCAGACCTGATCCGCAGCCTTGGCATTCAGTTTGACCGCATGGGGAGGCCGCACTGATGTCCCTGATCGATCATCTCCAGAAACAGCAGCAGGAGGTCGATCGACGCCTGCATAAGGCGCTCGACGACGCCGGCCGCAGCGCGCTCGGCATGCCGACCTCGGTCGAGACGTTCAAGGCCTGGCTGACGCAGGCGGGACTGTGCCTAGTGCCGAAGTCGCGGGGAGAGGCCAATGGTTAGCCGCTCCCCGATCGAATGGACCGAGCAGACTTGGAATCCGATCGTCGGCTGCTCGATCGTCTCGCCTGGCTGCACCAACTGTTACGCCATGACGATGGCGGCTCGCATCGACAAGATGACGTTGCAATCGCACTACGCTGGGCTCACCAAGAAGGTGAACGGCAAGCAGGCCTGGACTGGCAAGCTCGCCTTGGCAGGCGACTACGCCTTCCATGCGCCACTGCGCCGAAGGAAGCCGACGACCTATTTCGTCAACTCGATGGGCGATCTGTTCCATGAGGATTGTCCCGACGAATGGATCGACAAGGTGTTCGCCGTCATGGCGTTGACACCGCACCACACCTACCAGGTCCTGACGAAACGCGCGAAGCGGATGCGGGACTACTTCACCGCGCGGTCTGAGGCGAAACGCAACAGCTTGATCGCTGAGGCAGCGGCAGCGATCGCCAATCACGACAAGCGTGCATCCGAGCTCCATTATCTGGCCGGTCACAATTGGTCACTTGCCGAGTGGCCCATTCCCAACGTCTGGCTCGGCGTCTCGACCGAACGCCAGAAGGAAGCCGATGATCGGATTCCGGAGCTGCTCGCCACGCCTGCTGCGGTCCGCTTCGTTTCGGCCGAGCCGCTGCTCGGTCCGGTTGATCTTAGCATTCTACACGGGCCGGATTCGGCGCCTGTCGGTCATCCCTTGGTCGACATCGGGGCCCTCAGGCTGATCGAGGGCCTCGACTGGGTCATTGTCGGAGGCGAGAGCGGTCGCGGCGCGCGGCCTATGAGCATCCAATGGGCGCGAGAATTGCGCGACCAATGTGCTCGCGCCGGCGTGTCCTTCTTCTTCAAGCAGTGGGGTGAATGGCGCCCGGCGGGGTCACATCGTGCCGGCGACCCGGGACGGTTTGCGTTCGGGGACTATGAATACGATCGCACCGCGATGGTGCAGGTGGATGGTTATCCGAGGCAGTTCACCATGTTCGGCGCCAGGTCGACCATGCAGCGCGTCGGCAAGAAAGCCGCCGGCAGGCTGCTCGATGGCGTCGAGCACAATGGATTCCCAAAGGTGCCGGCATGAAGCACCTGCGCTGCATCGGCGGCCCTCGGCACGGGTCGGTGATCGAACTGGCCGAGCACACCAATGAGGTCGACCTCGTCAATCCGCGGTCGAAAGGCCTGTCGCGTACCCGCTACACGGCCAGGTCCGTCTATGTGACCGGCGAAAGCGTGCACTTTCTCGCGCCGATCGACATGAGCTACGGCGACGCGTTGCGCATCGCGCTCGGGCCGATCGAGCATTTCAAGCGGTCGTGGATTTCGATCGAGGAAGAGAAGGAGCTGCGCGACCGGATTGCGGCGCTCGAAGCTGAACTTCTGCAGGTGTCGGCATGACGCTCCGCGCGATCGACCCGGCACCCTTCCGCGCCCGCTATACCGGTCCAGCTTCCGACGCCGGCGAGCGGCCCGAGCTGCAGTGGGTGAAGATCTCCCGCATGCGGATCGACCCGCGCTACCAGCGCGAGATCGGCCGCCGCGGTGCCGATAACATCGTGGCGATCGCGCCTGCGTTCCAATGGGCCAAGTTTGCGCCCGTCGTCGCGCCGATCGAGGGCGGCCTATTTGCGATCATCGACGGCCAGCACCGCGCGACCGCGGCAGCGCTTCGCGGCTTCGATTCCGTGCCCTGCGTCATCATCGCCGTCGACCAGGCGGCGCAAGCCGACGCTTTCGTCGCGATCAATGCCAACGTCACCGCCATGTCGCCGCTGCAGCTGCACGCCGCGCGCCTCGCCGCCGGTGACCAAGCCGCGGCCGCGCTCACCGCGGTGTGCGCGGAGGCCGGCGTCACGGTCTGCCGCTATCCGGTGCCGGCGAACAAGATGCAGCCAGGCGAAACGCTAGCGGTCGCCATGCTGCAGAGCGCGCTCGACAAGTACGGCCGTGAGATCCTGATCGCGGCGCTCAGCTGCATCACCAAGACCCGCCGCGGCAATCCCGGCATGATCCGCAAGCAGATCGTCGAAGCGCTCTGCGCGGTGCTCGAGGCCGAACCCGACCTCACCGTCGATCGTAAGGCGCTGATCTTCCGGATGCAGACCTTCGACTTCGCTGCGGCGTTCAACGCGGCGCGCGCCAAGTCGATCGACAGCGGCGATACGGTCGTCGCGGTGCTGGTCGAGGCGATCGGCGCGCACCTCGAGTCCAAGGCAGGACAGGAGCCGCCGCGTGGCAAAGAAGATCAAAAAGCCCAAGCCCGGACCGTACAAGCCAAGGAACCGGTGAAACCGCCGCAGCCGGCGAAGCCAGGAGCAGCGGCGCCGGCGCGCGTCAACACCGGCGCCGGCCTCTCGATCGGCAGCCAGGAGATCTCATTCAACGGTCGCAAGGTCCGCGTGGTGCCGCGCGCCGCGGCGCTGGTCGGCGTTCTCGCCAAGGCGATGCCGAGCTTTGTCGGCGACAATTTCATCATTGGACGGATCTGGAGTGTCCGTCCGGCCAATGCCGGCGAGATCCTGGACTCGCTGGTCAGCGACCTGAAGATACTCAAGCAGATCGGCCTCGAAGTCCGGACACAGCGCGGCGTCGGGCGGCAGCTGGTGGAGACATCATGACGCTGCTCGCCGCCTACGATCGCGCCCGCACAGCGCTCGCCGAGGCCACCAAGATCGACCAGGTGCTCGCGATCCGCGACGAGCTCGAGCACGTCAAGCTCTATGCCCGGCAGATCCAGGACCGGGCGCTGTTGGCGGACGCGACCGTGATCCAGATGCGCTCGGAGCGGCGGCTCGGCTTCCTGCTCGAGGAAGGCCGCAAGGCCGGATTGATCGCGAGCCATGGGCAGCGACGCAAGGCGAAGCCGAGCCCGGAGGACACAACGCCGGCGCTGGTGACACTGCCTGAGATCGGTATCAACCGGCGGCTGTCGCAGAAGGCCGGACGGGCGGCGGCAATGGCTGATGAGGACTTCGAGCAGCTCGCGGAAGCCGCACGCGAGAAGATCCGGAGCGCCGGCGCCATCTTGGTCGACCCGATCAACGCGGCGGCCAAGGACGCCGAGCTCGCCGGCCGACGCCAGGCGCACGCCGAGCGTACCAAGGACGGCGGCTCGATCGCGGATCTCGGCAAGATGGTCGCCGAGGGCCGCACCTTCGGCTCGATTGGCTCCGACCCGCAGTGGAAATTCCTGACCCGCTCGGCTGCCGGCGAGGGCCGCAGCGCCAACATCCATTACAAGACCGAAGAGGTCGACAAGATCAAGGACCTCCCGGTCGGCCAGCTGCTTGCCGATGACGGCGCCTTCTACATGTGGATGGTCGACTGGTGCCCGCAGGATGCGCTCGACCTGCTCGCGCATTGGGGCCTGAAGCATATCACCACGGCGTTTACCTGGGTGAAGACGAACTCGGCCGCTTCTATCGACGTGTTCGACACGTTTGCAGATTCCACCTGGCATATGGGCCAAGGCTATTGGACCCGAGCCAACCCCGAACAGTGCTGGTTCGCTACCAAGGCCGATTCAAAACAGAAGCCGAAACGTCTGCACGCCGACGTGCGACAGCTCATCGTGGCGCCGGTGATGGAGCATTCCCGAAAACCCGATGAATGGCTCGACCGGATCGAGCGGCTTACGGGCGGCGATTACCTCGAGTTGCAGGCAAGGCGCATACGGCCCGGATGGGTTTCGTGGGGGGACGAGCTCGAATTCACGGGAGTGGCGGCCTGATGCATGTCGTAAAGTCATTGAAGCTCGAAGCACTCGCTCGACAAAGCGGTCGATGCATCTACTGCAAAATGCCGATCACGCAGGATCAGGCGACTGCTGATCATCTGCATCCGAGGTCACGAGGCGGCCGCCATACCCGCAGCAATATCGTTGCCGCGTGCTGGCCGTGCAATTGCGCAAAGGCGGATCTCCACGAAGGCACGTTCTTCAAGTGGATCACCGCCAAAAGGCCGCCGGTGGACCAGGCGATTGAGATCATCCTGATCTGGTCCGCGCGACGCATCTGGAACCGAACCCATCGCGCGTGTGCGCGCATCATGAGGGCAGCAGCGTGAGCAGCAGCGATCTGATCGAGCGGCTTTGCCGCAGCCTAGCGTTTCACATCGTCGAGTCCGAATTGACGCTCAGTCACGCAGAGGGCGACATCGAAGATTGGCGTGAGGAATGCACCGCCGCAAGGGCACTGATCGCCGAGGCAGGCTTCGATATCGACGTTCTTTATCCGGTGCTGGACCGGCCGACCACGGGAGAACCGCAATGAAGGGTGTGACCGGCAGGCCATGGACCGACGACGAGCACCGGCGCATGCTCAAGATGAAGGCCGACGGGCACAAATGGCCCGCGATCGGTGCAGCTCTCCACCGTACCGCATACGCCGTCGCTGCTCGGTACCGCGAGCATACCGGCGATATCGGGATCTCGCGCAACGTCCGCAAGGCGCAAAGCGAGGCATTCCAGGCACGCCAGGCGATCTACGATCTGCCGCCGCGTTCGCTGACCGCTGAATTCTTCGGCGACCCGCTGCCCGGTCGGAGTGCGCTCGATCGGCGCCAGCAGCAGTCGGAAACGCGCGCGATCTCATTGGCGGGGATATCGCAATGATCGACGCCACGTTGCCAACCGTCGCGCTCTCGGTCCGCCAGCCCTGGGCCTGGGCCATCATTCACGGCGGCAAGAACATCGAGAACCGCGGCCACGTCGCGATCACCAAGGGCGGCATGTCGCGCCGGCGCATCGCAATCCACGCCTCGAAGGGCATGACCCGCGAGGAATACGTTCACGCCTATGACTTCATGCATTCGATCAACGTCCTCTGCCCACCGGCTGGCGCACTGATCCGCGGCGCCATCATCGGCAGCATCGACGTGGTCGATATCGTCACCCGATCGAGCTCGCCCTGGTTCTTCGGGCCGCGCGGCTTGGTGCTGAAAGATCCGGCCTCGTGCGTTCCAGTGCCGGCATCCGGCGCGCTCGGTTACTTCGCGTGGAAGGAAGGTGGCGCGATCGAACCGACGCTGAAGTGGATGCAGCCCAAGTCGGACGTGCCCGATCCGGTTGCTGAGAATGCAACGTCCGATCTGTTTCAGCCAGAGGATCGGTAATGGGCACTGATCCAGATGGCTTCTTCAATGCCGATTCGATCGAGATCGGTCTTTGCCCCGATCCGAAGTGCACAGCGATCCACGTTCACCTGCTCAATGAGCATGGCGAGCCGCGGGCACAGATGGCGCTCGCCTGCGAAAACATAGAGCCGATCGTCGCCGATCTCCGCCAGCTGCGCGACGAGATCATCGCCGGTGCAAAGGCTGTGAGGAAGCAATGATCCGTCATCGCCCCACCAACCGCCGTGCGCACGAGACGATCGCGATCGAGCACGAAGATCAGCGCTACAAGGTCGGTCTCGGCCGGGAGGTTGTTTATGGCCAGCGCGAGCAGCTCGGCCCGATCGTCGAAGTGTTCCTTAACGCCCAGAAGGTCAACTCGCCGATCGACGTGCTCGTTTCCGACGGCGCCATCCTGATGTCGATGCTGATCCAGTACGGCTGTCCGCCTGCGGACATCTTCCACGCCATGAAGCGCAACCCGGATGGCTCAGCGGCATCGCCGCTCGGTCGGGCTGCGGCGTATCTCGTCGAGGAGCAGTCGTGATGCAGGATGTCACCGCGTTCCCGCTATGCTGGCCGCAGGGCTTTCCGCGCTGGAGGTCCGGCCGATCGAGCGGCGCGTTCAAAACGAATTTCGACACTGCGTTGCGCAACGTGCGCAAGAGCCTCGAACTGTTCGCCAAGGACAGCAACCGGAAGATCGAGCGGCCGGTGCTGTCCAGCAACATCGATTTCAATCCGCTGACCGTCAATAGCGGCAATCGCCCCGCCGATCCCGGCGTCGCGGTCTGGTTCTCATGGGACGGCTTGCAGGTCTGCATCCCGGTCGACCGCTACGACACGCCGGCGGCGAACCTGCAGGCGATTCATCACATCATCGAGGCGCGCCGGGTCGAGCTGCGCCATGGCACGCTGGCGCTGGTGCGGGCGACCTTCACCGGCTTCCAGGCGCTGCCGGCGCCGAAGGGCAAGCACTGGCGGGATGTGCTCGAGCTGACCGACGTGGCCGTGGTCTCGCGATCGCATATCGAGACCGCGCATAGGGCGCTGTCGATCCAGCACCATCCGGACAAGGGCGGCAGCACCGAGGCGATGGCCGAGCTGAACAATGCGCGTGACACCGCGCTACGCGAGGTCGGCTGATCATGACCACGAACCGCTCCGACGAAGAATTGGCGATGCGTGGTTTGATCGTGCCGGAATTGCGCAAGCGCTATCCGGGTGCCCGGATCATCCACGAATTGCCGCTGCGGTATTCGAGCAACCGAATCGACCTCGCAGCGGTGACGGAGAGCGAGATCGTCTCGGTCGAGATCAAGTCGAGCCGGGATGTCATGGACCGGCTCGAAGCGCAGCTGCGGGCCTTCATTCCGATCAGTTCGCGTATCATCGCCGCGCTTGCGCCTCGGTGGAACGAAAAGCTGCCCACGATCAGGACGGAGCACCCGTCCGGGGGCGTCGGCTTCCGCCAGCAATACACTCCAACGCAGGAAATCATCCGACGCGTCGGCGGAGTTGAGATTTGGACGGTCGACGCGGCCGCTGGCGCGATCACGGAGATGGATGGCGGCTACTACCGAGCGCGTAAGCCCTGGCTGGCGGAGATGCTCGACATGTTGCACGTGGCCGAGCTGGTCGCCGTCGCAGAGCGTCATTGCATAGCGGTCGGTAAGCGACCGGCGCATCTTACGCTCGTATCAGCTCTGGTCGACCTGTTGCAGGGCCGCGAGGTCGTGGCTGCAGTTTGCCGCGCGCTCCGGGCCCGTGCCGCATTCTGTGAGGGCACGGATGCGCCGATCGTAGACACCGAAGCGTCGCCTGTTGAGGACCGCACGCGGAATAGGATGCTGCTCTGATGAACGACGTCAGCCGCCAGATCCTGCTCAACCAGCTCGTCATCATCGAGGCGCTGATCCCGCTCTCCAAGCCGGGCGCCGATTCCACCCGCGAGCTGCTTCGGCAGCGCTACCGCGAGACAGCGCAGCTTGTCCGCGACCAAACTCCACAACAGCGAGGCTGACCATGCAATCGAACCACATTCAGGTGCCGCTGAAGAACCTGCGCCCTGGACATGAGGCCCCGAACCATCCCGGCAATGCGCGCGTGACGGGTCGGGAGGATGGCATCGCCGAGCTCGCCGCACACATCCACGTCCGCGGCAAGATCGACGATTTGCTGGTCTATGACGACGGCGTCCCCGATGTCTACTTCGTCGCCAATGGCAATCGCTCGCTCCTCGCGCTGCGCATGATCCTCGGCGACAGTTCCGAGCAGCTGATCGACTGTAAGCTGACGACGGCGGAGCGGGCCTTCGAGGATTCGCTCGCGGTCGCTGTGACTCCGAACAAGTTCCACCCGGTCGACGAATTCGAGGCCTTCGCCAAGCTCCGCGACCAGCACGGCAAGACCGAGGAGGAGATCGGCCGGCAGTACAGCATGACGGCGCGCGAGGTGCAGCAGGCGCTCGCGCTCGGCGGCAGCTTATCACCGCTGGTCCGTGACCTCTGGCGAAACGGCCGGATCAAGACCGATGTGGTGCACGCGCTGCCGCTGGCCGGCGACCACGCAGACCAGGACCGGCTGCTGAAGAAGCTCAATCCCGACGGCGATTACGAGCAGCTCAAGGCATGGCACATCAAGCGCGAGCTGAAGATCGACCAGGCCGGTCGGCTGGTCGAGTTCGTTGGCGTCGAGGCTTACACCAAGGCTGGCGGCAAGGTGACGCTCGACCTGTTCGGCGCCGACCACAAGGTGTCAAACGCGAAACTGGCGAAGCGCCTGGCTGACGAGAAGCTCGAGCGCGAATGTATCGTTCTGGTCGAGGCTGGCTGGAGCTTCGCGCTGCCGAGGGACGTGATCTCCAGCGCGCGCGGCTATTCGACGATCAATGGTGTCGCGACCGCTCAGCCGAGCCCGCAGGAGCGGCTCGAGCTGACGCAGATCGAGGCGATGATCCCCGAAGACGACTTCGGCGAGCAGGTCCCGTTCGGTGCCATGACCGGCAAGCAACGCGCGGCGTATCTCCGCAAGCGGCAGATCCTGCAGGACCTCGAGCAGCGGCCGTTCACATCAGAGATGAAGGCCAAGTGTGGCTGCTCGGTCGCGATCGACGAGGACGGCCTGCTTGAAATCTCTTTTGGTTGGGTGAAGCAGGAGGAAAAAGCCGCCGTGTCGCGGGCCACCAGGGCGGCTGCTGCAGCAGCGGCACCATCCGATGACAACGAGGACGACGCACCGTCCAGCCCGGCCAAACCGAAGGACGAGTCGAAGGACATCTCGAACGCGCTGCGAGAGCGACTCGAGGTTTCGCTGATCAGCGCGACCAAGGACGCGGTGCTGGCGGCGATCGACACCGATCTCCTCAAATCGCCGCTGGCGCAGGTGCTGGCCCGCCTGGTCTGCAGCCAGATCAACGTCAACGGCACATCGGTCCACATCTATAGCCACGGCGTGAAGGACAAGCTGCCGGCGATGCGCGACGCGCTGCCGGCGGAGCTGTTCAACAAGGCTATCGCCAAACACTTCGACGCCACGGATTATTTCAGCAACGCGCCGAAGCCGCTTGTCGTGAAGGCGATCTCCGAGACCATCAACCCGGACGAGGCCCGCAAGGCCGCGGCCGGCAGCAAGGCGGATCTGGCGAAGTTCGCGATCGCCAATGTCGGCAAGAGCGGCTGGCTGCCGAAGGAGCTGCGCACACCGCACTATGTTGGGCCCGCGGCGAAGGCCAAGGCCGCGGCAGCTGCGCAGGCGAAGCCGAAGACGACCGCCGAGGCTGTGCGCAAGGCGAAGGCCGAGCGGGAGACCAAGCGCGCGGCCAACGCACAGAAGCGCGTCGTGAAGGCCGCCAAGAAAACCGCCAAGAGGAAGCGCTGAACCGATGGCGGGGGCGGGGACAGACCTGCATGACGGCGTGGTGGCCTTCGAGCCGCTCACCCTCGGCCGCGAGGCCGTCATGCTCGGCCGCGTCCAAGTCGGCGAGATCATGCCGACCGACGGCGGCCGCTATCAGGCTTGCTTCCGCCTTAGCCTGCCCGACGCCAGCGCGACCGCCTGGCGCCCGGCCATCGACGTCACCGAGGCGCGGCGGCTCGCCGCGATTAAGATCAACGACTGGATGAATGCGGCCGGCGTGGTGCCGGCGGGAGGCGCGACGTGACATCACCGGAGCATGGTTGCGATTGTACCGCCGATTGTGAAGGGCGCCCGGACTGTCCGTCGGGTCATCGTGCTGCGCCGGGCTGCGCCTGCTATCAGTGGCGCTGCTTCTTCTGCAACGAGGTGTTCAAGGACGAGGCCGAAGCCCGAATTCATTTCGGCCTGGATGAGGAGTGGACAGCTGGCTGTATCGATCCGCTGACGAAAGACGAGAAAGAGCGGCGCGCCGACCAGGTTCAGTTTTACATCGAGCTTGATGGTGAGCGCGAGCGGAGCGCGGCGCTGCAGGACAAGGCCTATCTGCTCGGTCATTGGGAAGATGATCTCAAGCGCCACTTCAACGGCGCCAAGTCCGTCAATCAAGCCATGCTGATGTTCGACGCGATGGAGGGCCGCGCGTTGGCGGCCGAGGAAAAACTTGCGCAGCAGGATGCATTGTCGCGCGCGATCGCGTCGGTCCCGTCTAACCTCTATTGGATGATGGGCAAGGGTCGCATCCGCCCGAAAGAACCGCTCTATGCCGTCCAGCTGATCGATCCGGAGAGTGGTATCGCGATCGCCGAGGCCGAGGCTGAGCAACTCGCCGATGCGATCGACTCCGCGGTCAAGCTATTGGGCGCGCGCCAGTGAATCCCCCCGGCAAAACCACGCTCGCCCGCATGCAGCACACCGCCGAGCTCGAGGTCTCCCGGATCGAGATCGTCCAGGACTACTGGGTCAGGGAAGGTCGCATTGCCGAGGCAATGCCCGAGCAGGTCGCCCGCCGCGACGACTTCGCCGGCATCGTCCGCCTGATCGACCTGATCCAGAGCGACCAGGTGATCCTCGATCGGCTGGAGAAGCGCAAGCAGGACATGGCGGCCGCGAAAGCCGCGGCGCCGGCGCCGCAGGATGCGCCCGACATGGAAATCGAGGCCGACGAATGAGCCGCCTGACCACCGACGAGCTCGAGGACATCAAGCAGCGCAACCCGATCGCGGATGTTGCGGCCGGCTACACCAAGCTGCGCCGCGCTGCCGGCAAGCTGCTCGGCGCATGCCCGATCTGCGGCGGCCGCGTCAATTCCAGTCGGTTCGAGGTGATCGAGAAGGACCAGAGCTGGGTCTGCGCCGTGTGCCCGGATGGCGGGGACGTGATCCGCCTGGTCGAAAAGGTCGAGAACATCGACTTCCGCGCCGCGATCGAGCGGCTCGGCGGCCGAATGGAGATCGACGCCGCGCGTCAGCGCGAGATCTTCGAGGAGCGCGAGCGCAAGCGCCTGGCGCGGGAGAAAGAGTCCGCGAACTGGCGCGAGGCCGAACGCAAGCGACTGTACCGGACGTGGAAGGGCGCGGCGCCGATCCACGGCACCGTTGCTGCATCCTATCTCGAGGGCCGAGGCCTGGCGATGCCCGAGCATTGCCCGGGCCTGAAATTTTTGCCATCGGCGCCGTATTTCCATGGCGAGGAGCTCGACGAGCACGGCCGAAAGGCCGGGCCGCGCAAGATCCATACCGGCCCCGCGATGGTCGGCGCCTTCATCAGGCCGGACGGCAAGTTCGGCGGGCTGCACATGACCTGGCTTACGTCATCAGGTGACGTAGTGGCCAAGGCCGAGATATCAGATCCCGACACCGGCGAGGTCCTTAACGCCAAGAAAATGCGCGGCTCGAAGGCCGGCGCCTATATCGCGATCGTGCTGCTCGAGCAGCCGCGGCGCCTGGTGATCGGCGAGGGGATTGAGACGGTGCTGTCGGTCTGGACCGCGATGCACCAGGCCGGCCGCGAGATCTCCGACATGGCCTTCTGGGCCGCCGGCGACCTCGGCAACCTCGCCGGCCGCGCCAACAAGACGATCGCACACCCGAGCTTGAAGCGGCCGAACGGCCAGTCGGTTCGCGTGCCGGACAGATTCCCGGATCCCGATGATCCCGGGCTCAAGATCCCTGACAGCGTCGAGGAGCTGATCCTGCTCGGCGACGGCGACAGCGAAGGATTCCTGACCGAATGCGCCATGGAGCGCGCCGCGCGGCGATATAGCCGGGAAGGGCGATCGATCCGGATCGCGTTCGCGCCGTCCGGGCTGGATTTCAATGATTTGCTGAGGGCCGCGTGACGTCGCCAAGGATTCTCCGAGACAGTGGTTCGCGCCGGCGCGCTCGATGGATCCGTGATCGTCAGTGGCGCTTCATGGAGCGCTGCGCCGAGCACAATCCATTGTGGTTCTGCGTTTGGAATAAAGGCGGCCGACCTGAAGCTCCCGACGAGTGGCGCGACGGTCTCATAACCGGAATGGAACTGCAGGACTGGATGACGCGGCACCGCAGCTGGTTCATTGTCGGCCGTTGGAGCGAAAAGCGGTATGCGCGCCCGATCAGACTAACTGATGCTGGCTGTGCCGCCATCGCGAACCGCGACGACTTTGACATGGAGCCCGTGTTTGGCGGTCTGGTTGAGCCCGGCTGGCAATGCGTTCCAGCGCGCAAGCGCGCACCGGGGACAGCTGCATGACCGGCACCGCCATCCTCGAGCTCGTCGACTTCGCTCCAGTCTTCGCCGCGCCGAAACCTCTGACGCTGGAAGAGCGCCGCCAGATCGGCTCGGCCGAGCTCGGCCGGCTGCTCGGTGATCTGATCGGCGCCGCGGCCGAGACGCGCATGGACTCGCTCCGCGTGATCGCCGAGCAGCTCGGCCAGCTGGTCGCGGCCGACGCAATCGTCGAGACGTTTGCAAAGGCCTCGCTCGAGCAGGCGGCCGCCGGCGCCGGCATGATCGGCGAGCATGGCATAAAGTCGGTCAAGGCGGCGATCGCTGCCGGCCTGAAGGCTGGCAAGAGACGGCCGCGGGATCTCGGCGCCGCACGGGCAGTCGCACCGATCGAGGTGCGACGCGCCGCTTCAGCGGCGCTTGGAGCACCTCATGATGACGGGCGCGCTCCTGTGGCGCGCGACGATGTGACGTCTCCGCCCGGGACGGCGCCTTCCTCGGCCGCTTCGCCGCCGTCCGTCGCCCCCGCGCCCCCCGATGAGGGCAACGAAGACGCAACCTCCCAAATGGGAGATTGGTCGGAAGCCGATGCGTCGCAGGGGAGCGGGGGAGGCGACGGCGAGCCACCCGAGGACGCCGATGCACTCCACATGCGGCTGGCGTTCTTTCCCCTGACGGATCTCGGCAACGCCGAGCGGTTTCGGGAGCGCCAGCGCGGCCGGCTGCTGTTCAACACGGCGCTCGCCACGACGTCGCCCGGCCGCCAGCGCGGCTGGCTCGCCTGGGATAAGAGACGCTGGTCTAGCGAGAGCGGTGCCGAGCGGGTGATGATCGCCGAGCATGACACGGTGCGCGCCATCCAGGAAGAAGCCGACTGTGTCGCCGATAGCGGCGATCGCGACGCCAGGGACGCAGAGCGTGGCGCGCGTGACTTCGTGGTCGAGACCAAAAACGACGTTCCGATCTATTATTCCGACAAGATCGCCCGGTGGGGTCGAACGTCAGAGTCGGCGCAAAAACTCGGCGCATTGTCGAAGCGCGGAGCACCATATCTCTCGGTCGGGATCGGCCGGCTCGACGCCGACAAGATGAAGATCAATGTCAACAACGGCACCTTGACGGTCCGCAAGCGTGACGAAGGCGACTACGTGCAGTTCGGGCCGCATGATCCGGATGACATGATCACCAAGCTGGCGCCGGTCGACTACGACCCGAGCGCGACAGCGCCCGAATTCGAGAAATTCCTGCTGCGCGTGCAGCCCAGCGCTGAAATGCGGTTGTTCCTACAGCAATGGTTCGGGCTGTCGCTCACCGGCGACACCTCGGCACACAAGCTTGCCTTTCTGTATGGCAAGGGTCGCAACGGCAAATCCGTGCTTGTCAATGCCGTCTCGCACGTCGCTGGCGACTACGCGCAAAGCGTTCCGATCGAAACGTTCCTCGATGCCGGCAAGACGCGTAACGGCGGCCAGGCAACGCCTGACCTCGCGAAATTGCCCGGCGTGCGATTGCTGAGGACGTCGGAACCTGAGAAGAACGCCAGGCTTGCGGAGGCTTTGATCAAGCTGGTCACCGGCGGCGAGCCAATGGATGCCCGGCATCTGCAGGGCGACATGTTCACCTTCGTGCCCGAATTCAAGCTGACGATCCAGGGCAACTACAAGCCTGTGCTATCGGGCACTGACGAGGGCATCAAGAGCCGACTGCTGCTCGTTCCGTTCAATGTCACCATCCCCAAGGAAGAGCGCGACACCAAGCTGGTCGACAAGCTCAAGGCCGAGGCCAGCGGCATTCTCAACTGGATGCTCGATGGCCTGCGGGACTGGCTCGATAACGGCCTGACCGAGCCGCAAGAGGTCACCGACGCCACGGCGAAGTACTTCGCTTCCGCCGATGCGCTCGGTCGCTTCCTCGAGACCTGCACTGTCAAGGAGCCTGGTCATCGCGTGCAATCGTCGGTGCTGCATCAGGTCTACGAGGCGTGGTGCAAATCGTCGGGTGAGACGCCGTGGAAGAACAAGGGCTTCTCGATGGCGATGGATGAGCGCGGCTACGAGCGCAAGCAAAGCGACGTCGTGTGGTGGCTCGACATCAAGCTGATCAAGTCGGTGAACGACTTCGTCGATGCAAACGGCAACCCAATTCGGGTGTCGAACAGCGACGAGGACGACAGAAATGCGGGCGATGTGGAGATCTGATCCTCCCATCCTCCCGAAACGGGAAGATTCGATTCGGCTTTAACATGTTGGATTTATTGACGATGGGAGGTTGCGGGTAAATCGGGAGCTTCTTCCACGCATACACATGCGCGGGCGTGCGCGCGCGACACGGACAAGGGACACGATTGAAAGGCTTTATGTATGCGCAGCAAAGCTCCCAATCCTCCCATCCTCCCAAAGTGAATAGAGAAGCCATTGACCATCAATGGCTTGATCAATCCGGGAAGATGAAAAGAGCAGTTTGAAAAGCTCCCATTCATCCTCCCGGTCAAAAATAGGACCGGAATGAGAAGATGTACCGACTTGTTACAGCTTTTTAGAAATGTTCGATCGGAGCGGCATCGCTAACCGCTCTTCGGCCTCGGCCTCGCAATCCGGGGAAGTCCAGCAAATCGAGAGGATGATTATGTTGGAGCGAATGAATGAAACCGCTGCAGGATGCGTTCTCGCCGGAAGTGATGGCGGAACTGGCAACGCCTGTGCATCCGCACTCGTTGGAAGTGACTGATTGCGGAGCGAAATGGTACGTGATCGCGGTCTCGACGCGCAAAGCCGAGCGAGAGTTATCCAGGCGCCGGTTCGGCATCTATGTCCCGGTGGTGATCGAAACCGTCATCAGTCGTGGTCGTAAGCGCGAGCGACCGGTGCCGATCGTCGCTGGCTATGCGTTCGTGTTCTTCTGGGAGACAGATGCGAACCTGCAGCGCCTGGTGTCGACCAGCGGTGTGACTTCCGTGCTGGGCTGGATCGACGACGTCGAGATCGACAAGCTGCGATATAAGGAAAGTTGCCAACAGCTTGATGCCAACGCGCGCTTGGTGGTGAAACAGGACATCCTGCGGAAGGTGCATCGCAAGCGTGTCGGTGCGTCGCGTCGCAAGAAGCATAGTCGCGCCGCCGCTGCGAAGCGCCGTGGGAAAGCGGAAGCTGTGGCTTGACGTTTGCGGATGGAATCGGCGATGAGCATTTCCTACCTACAGCCTCGTTCTCGTCTGAGCTCTCCGCAAGGGCATGGTGCTCCGAGACGGTGGTGGACCGAAGCAAAAACCGCGCTTCAGCAATCCAGCAATGTGTCCAAAGCAGCCCGGCGCCTGCCGGCGCTCGCCTCGTCCAGCCAGCGCGCCGATCGCAGCAATGCGGTCGGCGTTTTCGTTTGCATAGGTTAGGCGAGCGCACTTTGCGGAAGTCGACCGGTGCGATCGTCGCCGCCTTCGACAGGCGTTTCCTCCCTTGACTTGGGCCGCTTGTGGTCCTCCAGGCGCAAGCGGCCCGATCTTTGGAGTAAACCGATGGCAGGGATCAGGCTCATGGCACCGCTGGTGCCGAAGGCCGATGGCCGGACGGTTCAGGTCCAGCCGAAGCAAGTTGATCCGCATTACTCGACGGCACGGCACGCTGCCTGGGCCGAACAAGTCAAGGCGAACGCCGGCTATCGCTGCGAGTGGATCAAGGATGACGGCCAGCGTTGTGGACGATCGGCACCGCACCACCGGATGTTTGCCGACCACATCAAGGAACTGAAGGACGGCGGTGCGCCGTTCGATCCCGCCAACGGTCGATGCCTGTGCGGATCGCATCACACGCGGAAGACGGCGGCCGCCCGGGCGGCCCGGTTCGCCAAGGGGTAGGGGGTTTGGCCGCCCTGCCGGGCAGGGGGGCGCCAACCGCGCCAGCAGCCATTCGCAGGTTTTTTTTCGATGGATCAAATTTTTGACCTGTTCGGCGACCCGGTGCCCGCCAATTGGGGGCAGCGTGGCCGGCCGGAACACATCCCGACGCAGCAAAATCGGAATCGCGTCAGCATGTTAGTTGCGCTCGGCTGGGGTAATGGCCGGATCGCGGCGGCGATGTTCGTGACCGTGCCGACTTTGCGGAAGCATTATTTTTCCGAGCTCGCCCATCGCCGCGTCGCGCGCGATCGGCTCGAAGCCAACATCGCCATGAAGCTCTGGGACGGGGTCATGGCCGGTAACGTCACCGCCATCCGCGAGTTCCAGGCGTTCAAGGATCGCAACGACCGCATGGAGATCGAGCGCACCATGGGCTCGGCGCAGGGTGGCGAGTCCAGGTCCGAGCGCGTCGGCAAGAAGCAGCTTGACGCGCGGCGCGCGGCCGACGCTGACGCCGACCTGATGGCCGAGCTCGAGCAGGAAGCGACGACGCAGAATGCTGTCCACTAGTCAGCCGCTGCCGCGCTTCGCCTGCCCGGATTGGTGGGAGAAGATTCAAGCGGGACAGACGCCGATGCCCGCGGTGCCGCTGAACGAGGCGCGGGCGACGAAGGCGCTGGCGTTCTTCAACCGCCTCCGGCTACCGGACATCGCCGGCAACCCGACCTTGGCGGACGCATGCGGCGACTGGTTCCGCGATCTGCTCGCCGCGTTCCTGGCGAGCGAAGATCCGCAGACCAAGCGGCGGCTCGTCTGGGAGCTGCTCTGCATGGTCCCGAAGAAGAACTCGAAGACCACCTATGTGGCAGCGCTCGGCCTGACCGCGCTGTTCATGGAAGAGGCACCGAACCGGCAGATGCTGATCGTGGCGCCGAGCCAGAACATCTCCGAGCGATGCTTCGCCCAGGCGCAGGGCATGATCCGTCTCGACAGCCGGCTGGATGCGATCTTCCAGGTGCAGGATCACCTGAAGTGCATCACGCGCCGCAAGACCGGTACTTCCCTCGACGTCATGAGCTTCGACACCACGATCGTGACCGGCGAAATTCCCGTGCTGACCATCATCGACGAGCTGCACGAGCTCGGCAAGCGATCGAAGGCGCAGGCCGTCATGCAGCAGATCCGCGGCGGCAGCATCACGACGCAGGGCGGCCAGGTGCTGATGATCACGACGCAGTCGGACGAGGAGCCGGCCGGCATCTGGAAGACTGAGCTGAAGAAGGCGCGCGCCATCCGTGACGGCAAGGGCGGCTCGAACCCGATCCTGCTTCCGGTGCTCTACGAGTTCCCGGAAGCGCTGCAGCGTGATCCGACCTACTGGCGCGATCCCGACCACTGGGCGGCGATCCTGCCGAACATCGGCCGCTCGATCGACCAGGCGCGGTTGCTCGAGGACTACGAAAACAACGGCAGCGTCAACCCGGAGGCCGAGCGCATCTGGGTTTCGCAGCATCTCAACATCGAGATCGGCGTCGGGCAGAAGAACGACGCATGGGCCGGCGCCGAGTTCTGGGCCGCCGGGGAAGACGAGACGATTACGCTCGAGGCGCTTCTCGAGATCTGCGACGTCATCGTGGTCGGGCTCGACGGCGGCGGCCTGGATGATCTCTACGGTGCCAGCGTGCTCGGACGCCATCGCGTCACGCGTACCTGGCTGTCATGGTCGCATGCGTGGTGCCATCGCGGCGTGCTCGATCGGCGCCAGTCGATCGCCTCGCGGCTGCTCGACTTCGAACAGGCCAAGGAGCTGACGATCAACGAGCACGCCGGCGAGGATATCGTCGCCATCGTCGAGCTGATCGGAATGATCCACGATCTCGGCTTGCTCGGCTGCGTCTCCGTCGACCCCGCCGGCCTCGGCGAGCTGGTCGAAGCGCTGGCCGCGATCGGCGTCACCGTCGAGAACGGTCTGCTCGTCGGCGCGCCGCAAGGCTTCGGCATGATGAACGCGATCAAGACGAGCGAGCGCAAGCTCGAGAACGGATCGCTCAAGCATGCGAAGTCCTCGCTGATGGACTGGTGCGTCGGCAACGTGAAGATCGAGCCGACCGCGACAGCGATCCGCGCCACCAAGCAGAACGCCGGCGACGCCAAGATCGACCCGTGGGCGGCGCTGATGAACTCGGTCGCGGCAATGGTGCGCAACCCGGAGCCCGCCAACAAGCGTTCAGTCTATGAAGAACGCGACCTGATGGTGCTGAGGGTCTGATGGGTCTGTTCGACGCCATGCTTCGTGCCTTCTCGGCGCCATCAGCGAAGGCAGCGACGGGCGTGCCCGCGGCGAGCTTGCTGCCGGCGCTACTTGGGTCCACACCGTCGGCCGCCGGCGTTCTGATCAGCCAGGCGACGGCGATGCAGGTCTCGGTCTTGCACGCCTGCGTCACCATCCGTTCCGAGGATACGGCCCGGTGCACGCCGTCGCTATGGCGGATCCTCGACGACAAGGGCAATCGCGAGCGCGTAAGGCCGAAGGATCATCCGGTCGCACGCCTGCTGCGGCGCCCGAACCGGCAGCAGACCTGGTTCGAGTTCGGCGAGATGATGGAGGCTGCACTGCTGCTGCGCGGCAACGCGTATGCCGCGATCTTGCGCGATAGCCGCGGACGCCCGACCGAGCTGATTCCGATCAACCCCGATGCCGCGATGGTGCTCGAGGCGGTTGACGGGCAGATCTTCTATAACGTGAACCGGCTCGGCTTGTGGCAGCTCGCGATGCTGCGGGGATTTCCGACCGCCATCCCGCAGGAGGATATTTTTCATCTTCGCGGCATGTCGTTCAATACCCTTGTCGGTGCATCGCGTATTGGGCTAGCGCGGGATGCAATCGGCGTCGCGATGGGCCTGGAGCAGCAGGCGGCGCGCTGGATGCAGAATGGGGCGCGTCCGGCCGGCGTGCTGCAGACTGACAAGAGCCTGACCGACGCCGCGGCGAACCGGCTCAAGACGTCCTGGAATTCGTTGTTCGGCGGCATCCAGAATGTCGGTGCGACCGCCGTCCTGGAAGAGGGGTTGAAATGGGCTCCGCTATCGCTGACGTCTGTTGACCTGGAATTCCTGCAGCAGCGCCAGTTTCAGGTCGAGGAGATCGCGCGCTTCTACCGCGTGCCGCCGCACAAGCTCGCCAAGACCGACGGCCTTCGCGGTCTCAATCTGCCGCAGGCTGACCAGGAGTACGTCAACGACGCCATCATGCCGGCGCTCGAGCGCTGGGAGCAGAAGTTCGAGCAGGTCTTCGATCTCGACGGCGAGGGCCTCGAGGTCGAGTTCGACGAGAGCAACCTGCTGCGGGCCGACATCACGACCCGTTACAACGCCTACCGCATCGGCGTGCTGTCGGGCATCGCCGCGCCCAACGAGGTGCGTGCCGCCGAAGGCCTTCCGCCGGTTCAGGGCGGTGACGAGCTCCGGTCGCCCGTCAATCTTGCGGCGATCGGTAGCGACGCGACCGGCACTGCGCCGGACGGAGCAGGGCGCCCGGCTGACGGCGAGCTGCCCGCGGATTCGGTCCCGACCAGCTGAGGATTGAGATGAAGCACAAATTCTTTGCCGGCGCGGTCGTCAAGGACGACGCGCTGACTGACCGCCAGATCCGCGTCATCGTCTCGACGCCGACGCCCGATCGTGTGAAGGACGTGATGGAGCCGCAGGGCTGTGACGTCGCGAACTATCTCCTGAATCCGGTCGTTCTCGCCGACCACAATCCGAAGACGCCGATCGGCAAGTCGCTCTCGATCGACGTGAAGCCGGACCGCGTCGAAGCGCTGATCGAGTTCGCTCCGCAAGGCATCTCGGCCAAGGCCGACGAATATTGCGGCCTCGCCAAGGCCGGCATCCTCAACACGGTGAGCCCTGGCTTTTCCGAACTGGACACGGCCCCGCTCAAGGGCGGCGGCATGCACATCAAGGCCTGGGAGCTGCTCGAGCTGTCGCTCGTGGCAGTCCCGGCCCAACCGGAGGCGCTTGTGACCGCACGATCTCTCGGGAAGGCGGAAGCAACCTGGAAGGTCGGCGCGTCGCGCAACCTGCCGATCGGCGAGGGCGACGACTGGGACGGCGCAGCGGCCGAGGCGAGCATCTTCGACAAGGCCGGCTTCGATGGCGATGATGCCGATACGACGTTCGCGCGGAAGGGATTCCTCGCCTACGATTCCGGCAATCCCGACCTCAAGGGCTCCTACAAGCTGCCGTTCGCGAAGGTGATCGACGGCCGCTTGACGGCGATGCCGGGCGGCATTCGCGCCGCGGCCTCGCGACTGCCCGACACCGACATCCCCGATGACGTCAAGGAAAAAGCACGCGCCGTGCTTGACCACTATGAGGCAGAGATGAAGAAAAACGAGGAGAAGGCCGCGAAGATCGTCAAGATCAAGTCGTTCAAGCGCAAGGATATGTATGGCGTTGCCCAGCTCGCTTATCTCTTGAGCGAACTCGGCTGGATCGAGGATTGCTCCACGTGGGAGGCCGAGCTCGAGGGCGACGGCAGCAAGGTGCCGGCCATGCTCGGCGCCGCGATGAGTCAGCTCGGCGCCGTCCTGGTCGCGATGACGCAGGAAGAGGTCTCCGAGCTCATTGGCGGTGATGTGGGTGACGTTGTTGTTGTCGTCGACGACGATGATGACGATCTGACCAAGAGCCTGCCGGCATCGCTCCGCACCAGGATCAAGGCGATGAAGTCGCCGCTCGCCAAGGCGTTTGCCATTGCCGGCGCCAAGGCCGGCCGCACCTTCTCCGCCGGCAACGAGAAGACCATGCGCGATGCCTGCAAGAGCATCATCGCCGGGCACGATGCCATCAAGGCCATGCTCGATGAATCGACCGATGGCACGGACGAATCCAGCGCCGGCGACGGCAAGGACGAGACCGACAAGAATCCCGACACGGGCAAGGCGCTGCCGCTGTCAGAGCGCGATCGCGAAATCGAGGTGCTGCGGCTGAAAGGTCAAGGCTAACCGATAAGGCTGAACCAACCCGCGCGACAGGCGCGCTGCTCATCTTTCAAGGCCTTGAGCAAGCTATCGCACAGTCGCGACGTGAGCGTCGCGCATCGGAGACCATCATGAAGAAAGTGCATGAACTGCAGGCCGAGCGTGGCAAGGCATTCGACGCCTTCCAGGCCCACGCCTCGAAGAAGGACTTTGTCGACGCCGACAAGCCCGAATACGATCGCCTCCGGGCGGAAGTCGTCCGTATCGACGGCGAGATCGTCCGCGCCAAGGACGCACAGGAGCTCGCCGCGAAGTCGGCGCAGCCCGTCGCCGGCCAGGAGACCGTGCCTGCGACCGTCGAGACCGACCGCTATGCCAAGGAAAAGTCGCTGCAGCTGGGCGGCATCGCCAAGATGCTCGGCGTTGGCGGTGGCAACATCTACAATGCGCGTATCGCGGCGAAGGACGTGTACGGCGAGAACCATCCGGTCACCAAGGCGCTGGTCACGAACGTCGGCACCGCCGGCGGCCTCATCGTGCCGCCGGACGTGATGAACGAGGTCGTCCCGCTGCTGCGCGCCCAAGCGGTCGTCCGTGGCGCCGGACCGCGCGTGCTGCCGATGCCGCGCGGCACCATGACCATTCCCGGCCAGGCGTCCGCCGCGACGGCGAGCTATGGCAAGGAAGGCAAGGCGACCGGTGCGTCGCAGCAGACGCTGCGCGACATCGTGGCGAGCTTCAAGAAGCTCACCGCGCTGGTGCCGGTCTCCAACGACATGATGCGCTACGCCGATCCGGCCGTCGACGCGTTCGTCCGCGACGACCTGGTGAAGGTGATGGCGTTGACCGAGGATCTGAACTTCATCCTCAGCGACGGCACGCAGGATACCCCGCGTGGCTTCCTGTCGTTCGCCAACGGTCACGTGCAGGCGAATGGCGGTACGGTCGGCAACTGGCTGACCTTCGGCAACTCGACCTTCGCGGTGAACGGTGCCGATCCGGCGAATTCCACCGGCGGCAACTTCATCACCTCGAACGGGACCTACACCCTGGCCACCGTCGCGGCCGAGCTCGGTGGCGCGGTCAACCGCCTCGACACCGCCAACGTGCCGGACATCAAGCGCGTCTGGTTCATGAACCCGCGCTCCTTCAACTACCTGTTCAACGTGCAGAACTCGCTCGGCGTGTACGTCTACCGCGACGAGCTGGTGAAGGGCACGCTGCTCGGGTATCCCTTCAAGAAGACCACCCAGATCGGCGCGAACTACTACAACACCGACGGGTCGCATCAGGACTGCTCGTTCGTCTTCCTGGTGGAGATGACCGAAGACATGATCCTCGACTCGATGCAGCTCGAACTCGCCGTGTTCCGCGAGGGCAGCTACGTCGACGCCAACAGCAACGTGATCTCCGCGATGCAGTCCGATCAGACCGTCATCCGCGCCATCGCGGAGCACGATCATCAGGTCCGCCACCAGGCGGCGATCGCCGTGATCCAGGGCGTTCGCTGGGCGCCGGCGATCAGCTAAGGGCCGCTGAACGTTGACCGGCTCGGCTAACGCCCGGGCCGGTTGGCTCTTTCTTCCCCCATCACCTCCCAATCTCGGAGCAAGCAACCCATGAATATCGTTGAAACCCACAACATCGCGGCGGTTGCGGTCGTCGCGACCAGCGTGGAGCCGCAGAGCTCGACCGGTGGCACCATCAATGGCACCGGCATCGACCGCGTGGTCCACAACCTCGCGCAGAGCGCGATCCTGCACCAGGCCGTCGGCGCGGTGTCGGGCGGTCCGTCCGCCGTCAGCGTCGTGACCAAGATCCAGGACTCGGCCGACAACTCGACGTTCGCCGACTATGCGCCGGCGCCGACCAACTCGGTGATCGCCGCGGCAGCTTTGACCGCGCAGAACACCGAGAATGCGGCGGCGGTCGATCTCAGTTCGGCGCGACGCTACATCCGCCTGGTGACGACGGTCACCCTGACCGGTGGCACGTCGCCGGCGGCCCTCGTGGTCGGCGACCTCGTGCTCGCCGGCGAGAGCCAGCTGCCCGCGGCTTAGTCCGCGCTCCGCGCGGGCGTCCAGCGATGGGCGCCCGCCCGCTTTTTGCGAGGGATGAACATGATCGGCGTTCGTTTCAAGACAGCCGTCGCGCCCTACGGCGCCGGCGACACGGCACTGCTGCCGGATTCGGCAGCACAGGCAGTTCTCCGTTCCGGCGAGGCCGAGCGCTACGCCTTTCCAGGCGCGCCGCACGCGACTGAGGCGAGGGTGCCGCGAGCCAAGCCGATGCAGCCCCGTCGGGCGCAGAACCTCGCGCAGTCGATATCGCCGGAAGCCTCGCCGTCCGATGGCCTGTATTCCACCAAGGGGACGCACTCATGACCGATCGCTATCTCGGCCAGTCGCCTACGCTCGGCGATTGCTATATCAGCGCGGCTGCTGTCGCGCTCTCCGACAGCGCAATGATCGAAACGACCCGCGCGCTCTGGGTTGGAAGCGCCGGCAACGTCAATGGTCGACGGCTCGGTTGTGACCTTCAATAGCGTACCAGCCGGAACGCGGCTTCCGATCCGCGCGACGCAGGTCTTCGCGACCGGCACCACCGCGGTCAACATCGTGGCGCTGTACTGATGCTTTCTCCCGGCGGCTCGAGTCCCAGGCTTGCGCAGATCTCGACGGTCATCACGCCGGCGAAGTCCTATGACCTCGTCGACCTCGACACGGTCAAGGGTGCGCTCGACCTGAAGGACAACAAGGCCGACGCCTTCCTGAAGAAGGCGATCGGCTTCGTCTCCGCCGAGATCGCGCAGTTCTGCAACCGGGTGTTTCCGGTTGAGACCGTGGAGGATGATTTCTGGCCGGCGCGTGATCCCTATCCGTACCAGGTGCCTGGCGGGATCTCGCCGCTGCAGCTGTCGCGCTGGCCGTTGGTCTCAGTCGCCTCGGTCGTCGAGAACGGCGACACGCAACTCGTCCAGGACACGGATTTCCGAATTGATGCGACGCGCGGCCAGCTGATCCGCCTCGATGGCAATCTCTATCCATGCCTGTGGGCGCCGTGGTCGATCGCGGTGGTCTTCGACGCCGGCTTTGCCACCATCCCGCCCGATGTCGAGGATGCCGCGGTGCGGATGGTAACCGGCCGCTACGCCGCCCGCGGCCGCGATCCCTACAAGCGGCAGGAATCGATCCCGGGCGTACGCGAGGTGCAGTGGTGGATTCCAAACACACCGACCGGAAACATGCCGCCGGATGTCCAGGACATCCTCGATAACTACCGCGTTCCGGTCGTGGCGTGAGGATGGGCTGATGTCGGTGATGACTGATCCGCTCGGGGCGGTGCTCAGTGACCTCGAGGCGCGGGCATCGTTCTCTCCATCTGGACCGCGGATGGTCGATCCGATCGGGCAACACATGGATGGACTGCTAGCGAAATACTCGCTTGCGCATGTCGGCGGCCAGGCGACGATCGCTGGCCAGACCGATCCGGACATTGCCGAGATCGATGCTGCGATCGGTAACGGCGTGCGCGTCTCGCTGCAATATGTGAATGCAGATGGCGTGACGTCCTGGGTCACCGCCAATGGAACGAATTGGGTGACGGCATGACGGACCAGCTGGTTGCACTTCCATTTTTGGGACTCAATCCGCTGCCTTGGCAACGCCCCTCGCTGGGTACGTTCTCGACGTGGATCAATCGAACGCCTACTGCGCTTTCGACAGCGACCGCGACGGACAATCCGAACGGCTTGCCGCTGGTCATTCAGGCGAAAGAGGATGCCCAGAGTAGTTATGCGCTGACCGCGCTATTGAAGCCGGCGCCGGCGTCGACACCATGGACAATTACCGTAGCCGTTGCTGGCGTCTCGAATTGTGCCAAGGGCGGCGTTTGGTTCTATCCGATCGTTCTCAGGAATAGCGGTACAGACAAGGCAGTTGCGTTCACATGGGGATCACAGCCCGCGAACTTGAACCAGGTTGCCATCGCTCAAGTGTCGCATTTTACCAACGTATCGACCGGCCAGTCGGCGACGCAGGAGCTGCTGACGGCAACTGCCGATATGGGTTTCCCGTTCTCCGACTACTTCGCCTGGTTCAGAATCCGCAACGACGGCACGAATCTCGTGTTTTCGGTGAGCCAGGAAGGCGTCTTGTTTCTCGACCTTCCGTACTCGGAGACGCTGGCAAGCTTCATCGGAGCAGTCGATCAGGTCGGGTTTGGAGTCGAGCGGCTGAACAACCCCGCAGCGTCATTCACTCCGGATGTTGCAATCCCACTGTGGTCGTGGGTCGAAGGCCCGTAAAGGAGACCGCCATGGACAACGCCGGCACCTTCAATCTTGGCGCTCTGCAGATCACCGCGGCGAAACCGCTTTCGATCCTTACGCCGATCCTCAGCCTCGATGGCATGAGCGCTGTGTCGCTGGAGGCGAACTTCCAGTACGGCACCGCCGGCGCGACATGCTCCGCGATAGTCGCGACCAGCTTCGACGAGGGCGTGACCTGGCGGCATATCGCCCGGTTCGACTTCACGACCGCGAGCGCGGTCAAGACCGCCAACATCCAGGCGCTCGCCGCCAAGGGTGTAGCCGCCTATGCCGATCTGTCCGCCGAGGGCGTCAATGATGGCCTCCTCGGCGATCAGCTCGCGCTCTTGATCGTCTCGACCGGCACGTATCAGAACACCACGCTGTCGGTGCGCGCCGCGGTACGCTGACGTGGTGCGATGGATCGGCTGGATGTTCTGGTCGCGAACGCACACCGGCGGCTGCGGCTGCGACGTCTGCTCGTAGCCATCGAACGCAATCCGTCAATTCTTGAGGAGATTTCCATGACCCCGAACGTCAAGGGCCTTGGCTCAGCGCTCGCCAAGCTGAAGCATGATCTCGATCTGCAGGCAGGCTCCGCGCTCACCGAACTCTCGCAGCTCGGCGAGCGTGCCAACGCGGCGATGACCAGGGCCAAGCAGAAGATCGCCGAGACTCGCGCCTCGGTCGAGGAGATTGAGGCATTCGTCGCGGAGCAGGAGGGCTCCAATGGTGGCCCTTCTTTGGAAACTTCCTCGAGCTCGTCCGCCGCACCGGGCGCGCAGCCGGCGGCGGCGCCTGAGCATCTCTCCGTCAACGGCGTCTCGCAGGGCTGATGTCCGACCTGATCCAGGCCCTCGACGAGGCGCTGGCCGAGGCCGGCGAGCCAATCCGCCTGCGGCGCACGGTCGGCACGCAGAACCGGGCGAGCTCGATCGTCGACATCCAGGCCCGGGTTAATTCACCGACGGCGCGGCAGATGGTTGGCACGGTGACGCAGGATGACCTGTTCTGCATCTTCTCGCCGACCGAGATCAACAATGCGCAGTGGCCCGGGGGGCATGATCCGTCGAGTGCGCAGGACGTGCGGATACCGAGCAAGACGCTGGGTGACTCGGTCTTCGTTCGTGGCCGCTGGCGCGATGTGGAATGGGCGCAGGGTTTCTATCCCGGCGGCGAGCTGTGCCGGATAGAAGTGCGAGTGAGCGGGTAAATGGGCGTCACGGCTAGCCAGGCGCGGCAGGCGGTGCGATCTCGGATCGCGAATGCCAGCATCCTCGATAGCAAGTCGAATGCTGTCCCGGTTCGCTGGCCGAACGAGGCGGCGGATTCGCTCGGCAATGCAGCTCTCCCGGACACGCCGGCGCCGTTCGTCTATTGCGAGTTTCTGGTGCAGAACGGGCCGATCGCGGCGTTTGGCGGCGGGGCTGGCAACAACCTTTATCGCAATCACGCTCGCCTGGTCGCTTATGCGCTGGTGCCGAAGAACACGGGCCTGGACGAAGCGGAGATGATCGCCGAGCAGATTGCGGCGCTGTTTCGCTCATATCGCGACGACACGATCACCTGCTTCGAGGCGGTGGTCTATCCGGGTGGTGATGGTGCTGCGCTGCATCCTGCAGGCCTGAGTTCGCCGGTCGGCAGCTACTTCTACGCGTCGACGGAATCCTCGCTGGTCTTCGACCAGATCGGTTGATCCCGAAAATCGGCTTTTGCCGTAAACCCGCAAGCGTCGCGATGGCGCTGCATTCCCTTGAATGGAGAGACCAGCATGCCGCTTTCAGAGGGCGTACAAGTCCGCGTGGCCTACAAGGCCTATGCCACCGGCGCCATCACCGCGAACACCGAGGCAACCTCGTCTGTCGATCCAGGCGCCTCCGGCGGCCAGATCCTGCGCCGTGTTTCCTCGACGCTGAAGCTGGCGAAGAAGACCTACCAGTCAAACGAAATTCTCGCGAGCCGGCAGATTGCCGACTACCGCCATGGCGCGCGCAGCGTCACCGGCGGCCTCAACTGCGAATGGTCGCCCGGCACCTATTTCGATTTCATCGAAGCGGTTTGCCGGGGCACACGGGCGGCCGGCGCCAGCAAGTCGCACACGGACCTCACCAGCATGACGGCGAGCAAGTCCGCCTCGACCATCACCTACGGCGGCGGCGATCCGGTCGCGTTGGGTTATTCCGTCGGCGACGTCATTCGCCACACCGGTATCACGACGACACCGGCCAACAATAACGTCAACTTCGTGATCCTCGGCTTCGGTGGCACCACGAACGAGACGCTCACCGTGTTCCCGCCGCCCGCCGACCAGGCGAGCGACACCGCGTTCAGCGTCGCCGCGCCGGGGCATAACGTGCTGATCCCGAGCACCGGCCATGTCTCCCGCAAGTTCGCCTTCGAGCACTTCTTCCAGAACCTGGCATCGCCCTACTACAATCTGTTCACCGAGTGCCGGATCGGCGGCGTGAAGTGGTCGCTGCCTGCGTCCGGCATGTCGACCTTCGACCTCACCGTGATGGGTCGCGACATGGAGACGGGTTCTGGCGCGGCGTTCTTCACCAGCCCGGCCGCGTCGAACACCAACGGCATCTTCGCGGCAGTCAACGGCTTGCTGCGCGTCGGCGGCTCGACCGTCGGCGTTGTCACGGGCCTCACGATCGACATGAACCTGAACCCGACCGTTGACGATGTGGTGGGCCAGAACTTCGCCCCGGAAGTCTTCCTCGGCAAGGCCAACGTGACCGGGCAGATGACCGCGCTGCTGCAGGATGGCACGCTGATCGACGACTTCAAGAACGAGAGCGAGATCGACATCCTGACCTATGTGACAGCGTCGAATGCTGCCAACGCGCCGGCAAACACGATCTACATCCCGCGCGTGAAGTTCGGCGACGCGCCGGTCGGCGTCACGGGTGAGGGCGGCCAGATCATCACCCTCCCGTACCAGGCGCTGCTCTACAACGGATCGACGCCAGGCGTGCCGGTGACGACTATCCGGGTCTGCGACACCGAGGTCGCGTAAGACACGAGATCCCCGCTGCCAGGGGGAAACGGGCCGTGGTCGGACATCACTCCGATCGGGCTATGCGCATAGGCGGGCCGCGATGGCAGTCGTGGCCCGTCACCCTTCTGCCAGAGGTGATCAATGGGAATGTTTGAAGGCTTTGAGAGCAGCGGAGCTGCGCTGCGGGTCGAGCTTGTAGACCCGATTGTCGGGCCGATCAAGGACAAGGCCGGCAACGCGTCCTACATCGAGCTTCACGCGCTCGACAGCAAGCTGGGGCGCGACTACGACCAGGCCGAGCGATCGAATGTCGATCCTGCCCATGCCGCGCTAACGCCGTTCTTCAAGAACTGCAAGAAGCTCGCGGCGGTGACGACCGGCTGGTATCTCGTCAACCCGAACACCGGCGAGGCGCTCGACATCCCCTGTACGCGGGAGAACGCGTTCAAATTCTACACCCTCGATGCGACCGACTGGTGGGCGCAGGCCTGGGCCAAGGCGGCCAACAATGTAAATTTTTTGACGCGGCCGAAGCCGCCTCTCTCTTCGGATACGCCGAATGGTCGTTCCGCAACCGAAGGAAGCTAGGCGACGGGGCGACACAGGAAGAGCACCTCGCGTCGGCAAAACGGCAGTTCGAGGCGCTCGGCCTCAACGTCCGTGAAGAGATCGAGAACCGTCCCCCGGTGATCTTCGATCATCTGAGATATCTGATCGACTGGTTCTGGGAAGTCATGGGCGGCGTCCCGGGCAATGGCTACTCCTACCCCGTCATTCCCTGGACCGAGCTCGAATCCTGGTCGCGGCAAACAAGGCGCGATCTTCTGCCGAAAGAGGCCCGGGCTCTGAGCAAGCTCGGCGTCATCTACTCCAACATCATGTCGGAAAAGCCGAAGACAGATGGCGGTTAGAACCAGGATCACGTCCTACGAGCGGAATTTCCAGCTCATCCTGGACCGCAATTTGTCCGCGGCCGTGCGCAGCAAGCGCGTCGCCGATTTCGCGCAGGCGCAGATCGACGACGCGGACGCCATCAATGCAGCTGCGCTTGGCGGCTCGGCACCGCCGAAGACAGTCACTGTCGATGGCAAGCAGGGCGCTCCGCTCGACAGCGTCAATCCGGACCGCGGCATCATCATCGCCGAATGGCGCCTGGTCGGCGAGGTGCTGCTGTGGATCTACTCGACGCTGGTGGCGCGATCGCCGGTCGTCAGCGGCGAGTATCAGCGGGGCCACACGCTCTATGCCGACGGCACCAAGAGCAACCCGGCCCGGCCTCCGCTGGCCGGCGAGTACATCTTTATCAACGTCGTGCCCTACGCCCGCAAGATCGAGATCGGCAAGACGGAGTCGGGGCGCGACTTCGTCATCCAGGTTCAGAACCGGATCTATGAGCGCACGGCCGAGGATGCCGTCAGGCAGTTCGGCAACATCGCCAAGATCCGCTTCACCTATAAATCCGCTTCCGGCGCCGCGCGGCGCCAGGATGATCGCGTTCCGGCTATCGTGGTGACCCTCAAGTGACCGACACCATCGACAAAATCGTCATCCAGTCGGAGACGCAGGGCGTCGAGCAGTCGACCAGCGAGATCCAGGGCCTGTCCAAGGCCATGGATGGTGTCACGGTCGCGTCGGCGAATGTGGAGCGGTCGACCGGGTCTATCGACAGCAAGTTCTCCTCGCTCGAGCGCCGCTTCAGCACCACGGCCGGGCAGCTCTCTCAATTCCAGAAGGTCCAGCAGCAGGTTAACACGGCGGTTGCACAGAATCCGCAGCTGCAGGACCGCGCCAATGCCGTGCTGGCTGCAGCGGAGATCCGTTACGGCGCTGTCAGCCAGTCGCTGCAGAAGCAGCGTACGGCGATGGAGCAGGTCGCTGCCGTCCAGAAGACCGTCAATGCTAATACGGGCATTCTGGGCGACGTCAATAGCGCGGCGCGGGCTGCCGACGTCACCGCCTATGGCAAGGCGCTGGACGACCTCCGGGCGAAGTACAATCCGCTGTTCGCCGCGGGCCAGCAGTACAAGGCGACGCTGACGGAGATCAACCAGGCGGTCAAGGTCGGCGCGCTGACCGAGGCCGAGGGCGCCATAGCGCGTGCTGCGACAAAATCCTCGTTCGTCGACGAGGTGGCCGCGCTCAAGAATGCCAAGACGGCGGTCGACGATGTCGCGCATTCGCATGCCGGGCTGTCGACGCAAGGGATGGCGGCGATGCACGCCGTCCGGTCGACGGTCGAGCAGCTGGCGCTCGGCATTCCGCCGACGCAGGCCCTGGCCGGCCAGATGAACCACCTGACCTATGCCGCGACGGGCGAGGGCGGCCTCACCGGCGCGTTCAAGGAGGCCGCCGGCGTGTTTGCCGGGCTGATTTCGCCGACCGCGCTTCTCGTCGGTGGTATTGCGGCATTGGGTGCCGGCGCGCTGTATCTCGGGAATAGCTGGTCGGAAGCCAACGGGCAGGTGACGCGGGCGCTCACCGGAATCGGTGCAGCGACAGGAACGACCGCGGCCGACATCAACAATTTTGCCAAGACCAATTCGTCCGCGACCGGTCTGTCGATCAGCGACGCGCGGAATGCCGCGATCGAGTTCACCAAGACCGGCAACATCGCGGTCCAGAGTCTGCATGGAGTTGGAGAAGCCATCCACGGCTACGCGGTGCTGACCGGCACCGATGCCGCGACTGCGACCAAGACACTCGCTGGCGCGTTGAGCGGCGACCTGGTCAAGGGTGCCGAAGAAATCAACAAGACCTACATGTCGCTGAGCGCGAGCACGCTCGACTATATCGGCGTGTTGCAGAACCAGGGCGAGCGCACCAAGGCTACCCAGATCATTATCGACTCGATGAAGCCGGCCAACGAGCGGGCAGCGGAGAGCGTCGGCGTCTTGACCAAGGCCTGGCAGGCGCTGTCCGGTGCCATGGCGTACATCAAGACAGGGCCAGCTCCGGCGACGCCGCAGGACCAGCTGGCTGCGCTGCAGGCCCAGCGTGCCGCCATCGCATCGTCGCCCAGCCTGGTAGGGGCCAACACGGGCGGCTTCGGCCTGCTGAATACAAATGCCCTTGCCGGCGGCAAGTCGCAGCAGCTCGCCGAGCTCGACAAGCAGATCGCCGATCTGCAGAAGAAAATCGACCAGTTCAACGCCACGCACGCCACGACGGAACTGAACAAGCTGTCGACCGAGGCGCGAACTGTCGTCCAGGCGATTGTCCCGCAGGATGAGCAGATCCGCATCCTGAATGATGATCTGCAGAAGCTTCAGGCGGCCAAGGACAAGGGCATCGACGTCGCCGGATCGGATGCAGCCTCGGTCGCGATCAAGAACCAGATCGCATCTCTTCAGGACGCCAAGGACCAGGCGGTCAACTACAACCAGCGTGTCGCCGATATCAGCGCAAAATGGGGCGACGTCGGTCAGTCGGCCGCGCTCTCGCTGGAAAAGGCGCAGAATCAGCTCCCCGTGCTGCAGGCGGTCGGCGGCGCGGCGAAGATGGCTGCGCAATATACCGCCGATTACAAGAACTATCTCGACCAGGGATACGACAAGACCGAGGCGACCGCGCTTGCGGCCAGCCATCTGGCGGCGTCGCAGGCGCAGGCGACGTCGGGCGCACAGGAACAGCTCGCATCGCTTCGCGACGCCTACGCGGTTGCAACGGCGCGCACCGTGCAGGAGCAGATTGCGGCGCAGTCGCGTGCGACCTACAACCAGCTGCTGCGAGATGGCGTCGATGCGGAGACCGCCGAAGCCGTCGCCACCCAGCAGGCGGCCGACGCCCGGGCCCGCATCTATGAGCAGATGCAGAAGACCGTGCAGGCCTCGCGCGATCAGGTCGCGCTCCTGCAGGCACAGGGGACCTCGGACGAGGCGACGCTCCGGTCGCAGATCGCCTATCGCAACGCGATCGACGCGGGCGCCGATTCGACGCAGGCTGCCATCATCGCGCAAAATACACTGACGGCATCGGCGCTACAGTCGGCGAAGGCGGCGCAGCAATATGCTGAGCAGATGGAAAACGCGCAACGCGCAGCGCATGACGCGCAATATGCCGACATCACGCCCGGCGGCGACAATTCGTTCGGCTTCTTCCAGACCAAGGAAGGGATCACCGGCGCGAGCGTCGAAACCATCCCGTATCAGTTGAAGAAACAGCTGCAGGATGCGTCGGTGGCGCCGCCCGGCGTGGCGGATCGGGCGAACACCGCTCTCGCCAACGGCCTCGGGGTCAATTCGACGCTTGCCGCGATCCAGAAGCTCACGGCCGGAACCGTCACCAACAACCCGGCGGGCCAGCTCGAAGCCATCTATCAGATGCAGCCGGGCCAGCTGGGCTTGTCCAAGTCGACCACGATCAATGACTCCGACATCATCAGCCAGGTCCAGCAGCTCTATGACATCAAGAACGCGCAGACCACCGACACCGCGGTCAAGAACGCGAACCTGCAGGAAGAATTGGCTTGGCTGAATAGTCGACCCGAATCGATCGCACGCGACCAGGCGATAGCTCAACTGACGCAGGCGATCCAGCAGAACAGTTCCGCGACCAGCGCCAACACTGCTTCGCTCAATCCGCTCTACAATGGTCGTGGCGCGCTGCAGATCGGCTATTACAAGGCGGCATCCGGCCTCGACGTCGTCGCGCAGGGGCCGACATCGGGTGATCAGATTCCATTCCATGCCATGGTGAATGGCGGCGAGCGCATCACGGTCACGCCGGCCGGCCAGTCGGCGTCTTCCACCGATAACCGCCGCACGATCGTCCAGAACATCACACTGCCGCCGGCGCCGACGAGCTCGGCGCGGCGTGTCCAGCGGCAATGGGCGCAGGGCTTCGGCCAGGCTGCGGCAGCGCTGGGGTAGGGGCAAATGGTCTATTCACCGATCACCATCCTGCCGATCTATCTCGACGGCAGGCAGCAGAACGTGCTGTCGGGCGGCGTCGTGACGCTCGAGGATGACACCTCGGTGCTCAAGTCGGACAGCCGGACCGTCAATGCGACGGAACGTTCGGACCGGGTGCAGCGCAGCTGGCAGCTGAGCTGGAGCGTCTCGTCTGACGTGATCATGAACCTGTTCGAGATCGTCCGGACCTCGCGCGGCTTCCTGTTCATTTCGCCGCTGCCCGTGGAGCGCACGTCCACCGGACAGGCGCTGCGCAACACCGTGACCGGGCTTGCCTTCGGCGATGGCGCGACGACGACCTTCCAGCTGCAGCGCGCGGTCTCGATGCCCTATAGCGTCGGCCCGAGCGGCACGGCCTCGTCCGACACCTATGACGTCAATTATCCGCTTCTGGGCACGGTCGTCGGTTATGTCGGGGGCGTTTCGGCGTCGCTCGCCAATGTCGACCCGCTAACCGGCATTGTCACGTTTGCCTCGGCGCCGGCGAACGGCGCGGTGATGACGGCCGACTATCAGCGTGCCATTCCGGCGATGTTCACCTCGAAGAGCATCGGCCGCACCATGCTCGAGATCGACCACACCGAGGTCCGCTCGGCGCAGATCGAAGAGATCATCTGAGCGCATGCAGACCTATTCGTTCAGCTTTCCGAACGCGCGGCCGGTCTTCCTGCTGACGATCGTGCAGACATCGGGGGCGGTCATCCGCGTCACCGACTATGGGCGGCCGATCACGATCGGCGGGATCACCTGGCAGCCACAGGCCGGCCTCGAGGTCGGCGACAGCACCTCGACCAACAAGGGCGACTTCCCGACCGGATCGTTCAAGGTCGCGACCAGGACAGGGAGCCCCTTCAACCGGCGCGACATCGAGAACCGGCTGTTCGAGCGCGCCGACGTGTTGATCGAGGCCACCAACGCCAAGGCGCCGACCACCAAGGATTACGAATTTTCAGGGATCTTGAAAGGTGCTGTGACGTTCGATCTCGGCGGCAACGCGCAGTTCGAGATCCTGAACAAGTTCGCCCTGCGGCGCGACGTCTTCGTTCGCCAGTACACTGTCGAGGACAACGTCGATTTCGGCGATCCGCGACGGAACAAGATCCCGACCTTTTCGACGGTCGATGCGACCAGCCTGGATCTGTCCGACGTCGCGCGGTCCGCCGCGCTCGAGGTCGGCGACCGGCGGCGCTTCCGCTACAGCTCAGCCGGCAATCCGAGCGATTATCGGAATGTCTACTGGGAGGCGACCGCCGTCACGACGGGGGTCACCGGCGCCGCCGCGCCTTCCTCGCCGAGTGTCACGCCTGGCGCCACGTTCACCGACGGCGGCGTGACGTTCACGGTGCGCAACGCCTATGCGCGGGCGTTCCAGGTCGCCTCGATCATCGACTCCAGGCACATCACCATCAGCGTGACCGAGCCGCGCGCAAGCGGCGTGACGACGTGGTTTGCCCCCGGCCTGCTGGTGATGCGATCGGGCTATTGCGCCAACAGGGCGTCGGACATCGATGCGTGGGACGGCGTCAGCCAAGTCGAAATGGTGGTTCCGTTCGGCGGCCTGCTGTCAGTCGGGGATTGGGGCGAGATCGCGCCCGACTATGACCAGACGCTGGACATGGCGGTCGCCAAATACGGTGCGGCGATCGGCATGGTCGCCGACGGCGGCGCCAACAACTATCGCGGCTTTCCGCACATCACCGGCGCGCGGACGGCGACATCCACCTACGTTCCGGGCACCACGATCGATACGCCGATCGGCGGTGGCGGTGGTGGCGGAGGCGGCGGCAGCTATGTCGCTTATGCGGTCGAGATCGCGGGAGGGGCGGGCTGATGTCAGACCTCTCCGCCGCCATGGGGGCAGAGTACCTGTATCTGCCGGCAGCTAGCGCGCCGGCGACGACGACGTTGACGGATTCCGCGAAAACGGTCGCAACCGGCACCCAGACGGACACCCAGTTCGCCGCCCAGCTGATCGGCAAGGACATCCCGATCTTTGTCGGCGGCCAGGCGCTGATGGGCTGCCGGATCATCGAAGGGCCGTTCCTCTACACGGTCAGTGGCGCAGGCTATTGCGACATGGTGGTCGCCTGCGCAGTCGCGGCGACGCCGACGGCAACGCGCTCGATTCCGTACCTCAACCTGAACGGTACCAAGTCGTGGACACTAGCAGGTGGCTTCATCGGGACGGCGTTCGCTTCGATGGAGATCAATTTTCTCTACGGGACCGAGACGCAAACGCCGCTCGCCAGCAGCATCGCGAAGTTCGGCGATCACGCCGTCCCGTATCGCTCTCACATTGGCGTAGAACTGAAAAAGATTCCGCTCAGCGTCTTCGCCAACACGATTCCGTTCGTCTCGATCTATGTTTATGAGTCGGACTATCTGACCCGTAACGACGGCCTGGCGAAGCTCGCGCAGTATTCCAGGTTCGCTCCCAGCGAGTACGAATTCGCGGTCTCAGGCCACGACCCGTTCTGGATCGTCGCGCAGCAGACCACCTTCATCCGGTACGTGCAGGACATCCAGAAGACCATCGGGCGCAACTGGAACGTGGTTCCGAGCGACAAGCTGCGCATTTTTGAGACTGCCGCAACCACGACGCCGATCCATTTAACGCGGGCCGATATTGTCGAGGACACGATCCAGTTCTCGCAGGTCAGTCCGCTGATGCTGCCGGCGGTGCGCACGCTGGGGTTCATCGGAACTGACGTCGACAACGACTTTGCGACGGTCAGCGCGTCGAGGGACCGCTTTCCGATCGCGCTGACCACGTCGGAGACCACGGAGAATTTTGATCTGTCGATCGGCATGGCGACCGTCGATGCCAGGGCGGCCATCTCGAAGTCGCTGTTGATCGACGATATCGGCCGCGACCGGTTCGCCTGCAAGGTGATGCCGTGGATGAGGGGGCTGCAGCTGGGCGATATCATCTTCCCGGATGTCGATCCGACGGTCTCTTTCCCGTCGGCGCGGATTCTGACCGTCGCGCGCAATGCGGCCGACTGGACCTCGGACATCACCGCCGAGCGAATCGAATTGTCGATGCTCGCGATCGGGCCCGACATCACGTCGGACGGCGGTGGCGTGACGGCCACGATCTCCATCGTCGAAGGCACGACGGCGGTGACGACAGTGACCGCAACCGGCGCCGACGCGACCGGGGCGTTCTCGATCGTCGGCGGCGCTGACGCCAGCAAGTTCACGATCAACGCGACGACCGGCGTTCTGGCATTCATCTCGGCGCCGTCCTTCAGCACCCCGACCGATGCGGACGGCGACAACGGCTATGTGGTCATCGTCAAGGTGACCGGCAGCGGGCTGTTCGACACGCAGGTCATCACCGTCAACGTCACCAGCGCGTCGGCCGGGTCGAGCATCGACGATGACACCTTCCTGCTGCTGATTGCATAGGGATTACTGGCAAATGGGTTATCAGGAGCGGTCCGAGGGCATTGCGGCGTTTTCGCAAGGAGTCATCTCGGTCTTTTTCCGTGTGCCGGCGGCGTCGATATCAGCTGCGAAGGCCTTCTTTGACGCCGATGATGTCGGTGTTCCCATGAGCGGAATCATTCCGCTGATCGTGTTCGGCAAGCGCGGGGAATATCAGAACGTCAACCCCGGTCGCCCTGCAACGATCGGTGATCCCGGCGCCAGTATCGTCGGCTCATATCAAGATCATCACATGGTTCCGGATACCTCGAGCAATCCGGTCACTGGCTACACCGAGGCGTCCGGCTCCCCGGTTACGATCAATCAGGTGCAAACCAGAACTGTCACGAACGGTAGCCCTGGCAATTCGGATCCTTCGTACATCGGTCTCGACTGCAGGAGTGGTACTCCGCGGCTTCGCGTGCACCTGGAGACAGACGAAAAGCCGACGATCGCGTGGTTCGCCTACGACATGACGGGCTACACGTCGACGGACACATATAATTACAACCCGACCACGGTAACGGATGTGAGCGGGTTTCACTTCGTCCCGCACGCCGCCATTCCCAACGTCACCCGCACGCAGACCATGACGGATGCGTCGATGGTGGGATACGTCACGGCCGCTTATGACGCGTTGACCACGCCGACGATCACAGGTGACGTCTGGCACCACGCTTTGGTCTCGTTTGATCTTTCGATTGCATGTAAAACCAATGGAACGAGATCCACCACTAACGAGAGCGGCGCGCCGACCGATCCGCCGCAGAACATCAATGCCGGCACCGTCAGCGCGCCCAGGATATGGGTCGCCCTCGACGATGGGAATTTGACCGGGAGCGACCTTTCCCAATACTGGCCCGCTGGCGCCAGTGATCGGAATATCGTTCTTACGTCTGAAGCGACCAGTGTAGCGGTCAAGCAGAACCTTACCGGCGGCACGGCGCACCTGGAAAACTTCCCCGGCGCCTCGGACCCTCAACCGTACACCATCACGAATACCATCAGCGTCGGTGAGCCGTCGTACTCGGTCGGGCCTTCAGTAATTCCCGCAGGAACCGCGTCGATCGGAATCCCGGCGCCGGGCGCATACGAGAACATCATCCAGGACATCATCCTGGTCGATGTGCAGGTCTACACCGGCAAGACGATCGACACGGGCATCGAGAGCAAGCGCCGCTCATTCATCAGCGCGACCGGCAAGCCCGTCGACCCTTCGCTCGCGATCGCGGCGATGGGCAAGCGGCCAGAAGTCTTTTTTCAGACTGCCGGAGATTGGTCGAGCGGCGTCAACCGAGGCACCGCCGGCAATTTCGTCAAGACCGGCACTTTCACCGCATTCACACCAGTCCCGTAGGGGAGCATCATGGTCGATAACGTAACCACGCCGATTCCGTCGGGCGCGACGTTCAAGGCAAAGGACTACGGCGCCAATGGCAAGGCGCCTGCGCATATCCTGTTCGATAGCACCGAGCATGAAATCCTCGGCACCACGGCAGACATCGCGGCGACGCAAACCGACGCGACGCCCGTCTCAGCGATATCGATTTGGAAGCAGATCAGCAAATCGATCCAGGCGGTCGCTGCCGCGCTCGCGAGCGCGCTCGCAGTCACGCAGTCAGGAACGTGGACGGTCGCCACGAATGCTGACGGTACAACGGGCTCTGCAGTTCCAGCAAAAGGTCTCGTGGTTCAAGGCTCGGATGGCACCAATGCGCATAACCTGGCCGTCACGACCGGCGGCGCGCTGAAGGTCGATAATTCGGCTCTGACGTCTTTCGGTGCCGGCAACTACAAGACGGTGGCGGCATCGGCGACCGATACGGTTCTCGGCACAACCGGCGCGGCCGGCGACTATCTGCAGGGCCTCCTGATCGTGCCGGCGACCACGTCGCCAGGTGCGGTCAGCATCAAGGACGGCAGCGGATCGTCGATCACGGTGTTCACCGGCGGATCCTCCAGCGTTTCCAACCTTGTCTCGTTCTTCATTCCGCTCGGTCTGATCTCCGGTAGTGGCGCTTGGAAGGTCACGACCGGAGCGAACGTGTCGGTCATCGGCTGCGGGAAATTCACCTGATGCTTTCGCAGGCTCGAAACGGCCTGATTGCCCCGCAAGTTGCGGCGTTATCGCCCGCGGCCGGCGGTGGCGGCATGACGTCGATCGTCGTCACCGTCACCACGACGGGAGCGGGAAACTATACCGTTCCAGCGGGCTACACGAGCATGGTGCCCGAGTCGTGGGGATCGGGCGCCAGCGGCGGCGGCGGTGGCAGCTCGACGGCGCCAGGCGGCGGCGGCGGCGGCTATGATACGCCACCAGCACCGATCGCCGTCTCTGCCGGCGGCATCATCTATTACAACGTCGCCCCCGGTGTGACCGGCAACAGTGGCAACGGCGCCAACGGCGGAACGAGCTGGGTCAACTATGGCACCAATGCGCAGCCGACATCATCTTCGACCGGCTGTGCGGCGAGTGGCGGTCATGGCGGCGGCACGGGCACGCAAGCGGGAGGCGTGGGCTTGCTCGGCACCAGCCATTCCGGTGGCACCAGCGGTGATGGCGCGAACAGCAAGGGCGGCGGTGGCGGCGGCGGTGCTGGCTCCGGTGGCAATGGCGGAAACGGAGTCAATGGTGGCACCAGTTCCGGCGCGGGTGGCTCAGCCGGCTCGCCGGATGGCGGCGCCGGCGGTGATGGCTCCGCCTCTCCCAATGGCGTAGCCGGGACGGCGCCGGGCGGCGGTGGCGGCGGCTCTTGGGCTGCGAATGGCGGCAGCAGTGCTCGCGGTCAGGTCAGGTTCACGTTGACATGAACCCGGCCTGGCTCACCGTTCCTTTATCGGATTTGCCGCATCCAGTCCGGCGCCCTGAGTGCCACGGCTCAGCGGCAGGCTGCATCCCGAGGCGCTGCAGTAGCGCTCGACAAAATCCGGAGCGTCGTTGTTGTTGCCGCCGCCCTTCGCGTCACCGTTGACAATGTTGACGAGGGAGTTGCCGCCGTTCTTCTTGTCGGTAGGCGTCCAACCATAGGTTCGTACGATGTGCGGCGGATCGTCGTCGGACTGGAGGCCGCCCGACACGTTCACCCGCGCAATGTAGATGACCTCGCTGTACTGGTTCACGATCACGACGTCTGTTGCGCCGGGGGACACTCCGGTCACGGAAACCATATACTTGTCGCCCATGACCGACGTCCTGACGACGTTATTCACGCTGGTCTGAACGTCGCCGATCAAGCGATTGAGCCTGATCAGCTTGGCCTGACCGATGCCGACTTCGATCGTCTGGACCGGTGAGAACTCCTCCGCCTTGACCGGACCCTGGTCGGGCGTGCGGGCCGGCGTCTGGGATTGAGACTGTGGCTGGGCGAGAGCGGTGCTGGACAGCAAGACAGCGGCAACGAAGCAAGCAAAGCGTTTCATAAAATTGCTCCCCTGAAATATCGCCCAGCCTATCCCGGCACAACCCGGCCGTGCAAGCCCGACCCGTAGTCTGCCGGGACATGTAGTTAACCCGTTCAGCAACCTTAAGGATTTCGCAACTTCCCCGCGCGGCCGGCATTCGGCTCGCCGCGCAATTTTCCATTGGAGCATCACAATATGTCTCGCTGGCCTCACGACGATCCCGCTTCACTTGCTGCGTTCTATGGCGACCCGGCCAAGGGCGAACCCGGCCGCCAGCTCGTCAAGGTCGTGCCGCCGTTCCGGATGACCTATGAGGGCAAGCCGATCCCCTACATCATGTTTCACCGCAAGGCGGCGGATGCGCTCAAGGCCGCGCTGGATGCGGTCTGGGAGCACTATGGCCGCAACCAGGCGGCGGTCGATCGCGCCGGCATCTCGAAATTCTCCGGTGCGTACAATCATCGCCTGATCCGCGGCTCGGCGACCCGCTGGTCGAACCACGCCTACGGCGCGGCGATCGATCTCAACGCCGAGGCCAATGGCTTCAATACCGGCCACGGCACCATGCCGCAGGCGGTGGTCGACTGCTTCAAGGCGCAGGGCGCGCTGTGGGGTGGCGACTACAAGGGGCGTACCGACCCCATGCATTTCGAGTTCTGCTCGCGCGAGGCTGTGGCGCGGCCGGCAACGTTGATGGATAGCCCGCAGGCCGACGCCGACAGCGACGCCGGCGCGGACGACGATCAGCAGCAGGGCGGCGACGCGCCGGCGCCGTCCTCGCGTCGGGGCTTTTTCGGCCGGCTGCGCAACTGGGTGGTCGCCGGCGCGTCGACCTTTGGCTTCACCGGGATCGGCGCGCTGACCGACTGGCAGATCGCAGTGGCGCTGTTCGTCTTCATCTTCGTCAGCGTGGTCTGCACGGTCGGCTTCATCATCTGGTTCTTCGGCGCCGACCCGGTCCGCGCCTGGGTGCGGAAGCACGTCGCATGATCACCGACCTGTTCTGGGACATGGCGACGTCGACTATCTCGCTCGGCGTTCTCGCCGCCATCGCCGCCCTGGCGTTCCTGATCGCGCATGTGCCGGCGATCGTCGAGCGGCTGTTTCCCTCGCTCGAGCCATTCACGCGTGCGGCCGCGTTGATCCACGTCGCGGCCGCGGCGGCCCTGATGCTGTTCATCGGCTACCGGATCGCCGACGAGCGCGCCGAGACACGACGATTGAAGAATGATCTCGCCTGGCACGAGCAGCAGCTCGAGCAGCAGACGGCGACCGCCGAGGATGCCGAGCGGTTGAAGCAAGAGGCAGATGAAAAGGCCGCGCAGGCCAAGGGAGAGCTCGATGATTTCCGCAAGAAGTATGGCGACGATCCGGCGAAGGCTTGCGCCTTTACTCCTGACGATCTTGAGCGGCTGCGGAAGCTTGCCCCGCGACGCTCCGAGCCCGTCCGCAACCGTTCAGCTCTCGCGCGAATGCGAGCATTTGGCGGCGAACGTCGCTGATCCGCTCGACGACGGCCGTATCACTGAGCGGACCGATCCCAAGCTTGCCGTCGGCGAATACCGCGTCGCTCTCGGCGAGGCCAACGACAACATCGATGCCACGCGGACGTGCCAGGCGCATCAGCGCGAGCGGCTGGCGAAACCCTGAAATCTGCACTGAAAAGGAAAAGTGGAAATGGCGGCTGGTTCGGAAGACCTCGTTGAGATCATCAAATTGGCAGGCGGTCCGTCCGCCGTCGTCGCGCTCGGTTGGTGGCTGCGCGGCAAGTTCACGGAGATCGCGCAGAACAGCCGCGAGCAGCTCGATTCGCATGAGAAGCAGGACGAGCGTAGGCATCGGCAAAATCTGGTGCGGTTCGCCAAGATCAACATGAAGCTCGGCGTCAAGGATGCCGACGAAACGAACGGCAATCACGACGACGAATAGCCCACGCCGTCCCGGCATTTATCCCAGAG
>NZ_JASGSR010000249.1:0-2734 GCF_040446015.1 Bradyrhizobium sp. INPA03-11B | reverse complement strand
GCTGATCTATGCCAACACCGTCGTACAGCGCGGGACGCCTTGGCGCGAAACCGGCGTCACGACTTAATGGTTGCTACCGGCTGTCATCGCGTGTGCGGCATCTTGAATCGAGAACCATCCTCACCGTCGTCCCGGCAAAGGCCAAGACCCATTACCCCAAACGCGCATTGTTGGGCGGCGCTGGGGCCGCGATCCCGTTCACTATCGAATGCGGTGGTTATGGTCCCTGCTTTCGCAGGGACGACGCTGAGGATGCGGCGCCCCGCGCCCTACCCCGACCGCTTGTTGCTGGTGTTCTGGGTCAGATTGCCGTGCGCGGCCTGCTCGCGGATGTTGTGCTTCTCGTCGTCGCGATGGCCCTTGGTGGTGTCGAGGGGAACGCCGGGGGTGCTGCCGGGGCCCTTGTGGCTCTTGTTGTCGTCGGGAACGGGCTGGATGGTCTTGGTTTTTGGTTTCGTCATCATCGTCTCCGTTACGCAACAAGACAACGCCGCCCCTACGGGCGGCGTTCCGGAAACGCGACTTCACAACTGGCCGGCCTTACAGCTTCTCCTGCTGCGAAGGCTGCGCCTGTTGCTGCTGACGCTGACGTTCCTGTTCCTTGGCGTGATGGCGGCCGTAGAGGCATCCGGCGGCGGCGCCGAGCATGCCGTGATGGCCGGCATAGTGGCCGGCGACACCGCCGACGACCGCGCCCTTGATGCAGCCCTTGGCGTCGGCGGGCGAAGTTGCGGCAAGCGCACTGACGGCAATAATGGATGCGACAAGAATGGATTTCATGATCCAGCTCCAATGGAATTGTCAGGCATCAACGGCCAAGCCACCCTGCCGGTTCCCGCCCCGTCGCCGCGGAAATCCGCTGCGCGCAGGCCTCAATCATGCTCTAAATGCCGCCGCATTGCGGGCAGTGTTTTGAAGATCATGCGGACATCACATATTGCCCTGCTCGCGCCGGCACTCGGCGCGGCGATCCTGTTCGTCACCAGCCAGTTCATCTCCAGCCCAGCGCACGCCGAGGACAGCGACCGCGCGCTGCTCGCGACATTCTGCGCGAGCGCCAACATCAAGGGATCGACCTGCACGCGGGCGAAATCCTATCCCGGCGGCCGGGCGTGCGACGTCAAGCTGACCAAGGAGCATTACGCCGGACGCTTCCTCGCCGCGGGCAGCGCGCTGCTGGTCGTGAACTATGAAAGCGAGTGCGAGCCGCACGCGACCGATTTCGGCGGCGTCGCGCTGTTCGAGCAGGACGGCAAGGCGACCCGCTTTGCCACCCGTTTCTTGCGCTTCCTGCCCGGCGCGCAAGGCCACGACTGCATCGTTGTGGCCAAGGACACGCAGCAGGATGTGCTGGTCTGCACGGTCGGTCACATGGGCCAGGGCATCCTCGAAAGCGCGGTGGCGCGGATGGAATTTGCCAGCAAGCCCGGCAAGCGGATCGAGATCACGCCGGACTTCCTGCTCCGGGCCGAGGATGCGGTCAGCGCCTATGGCGCCAATGTCGTGATGTGCAACGAGGGGCCGAAATATTTCGGTCTCTCCAACCTCGCCGCCGGCCCCCGCCGCAACACCGTCGCGGTCGACGTCGATTATGCCGACGACGAAACCATCCGCACCGCCTGCAGCGAAGGCTTTGCGAAGCCGAAGGAGCTTTACCACGACCTCTTGCCCGGCGAGGCCTTTGTTCCGGAGGGCTCGGAGCGGAAGAAGCGGTTCATCATCGACCTCGTGACCGGCAAGGCCGTGCCGGCGAATTAAAGGCCGCGCCGGCGGATTAGCGCGCCGCGACAGCGAGCCGGCGCGATCTCACCGGCCGGCCCCGGAGGAGCTCAAGGCCTCGACCGGCGCCAGCGCCGGCTCACCGTCGCGCGGCGCGCGCTCTTGATTGGCTATTTGGAGGCAACCGGCATGACGGCGACAGCAAGCGGCACGGTGTTTCTCATCAGGAACTCCTGGTCGTGGATGCGTCGCCCGTGCGAGTCCAACCGGGGGTCCGCGCGGAGGTTTCATTAATTCGAGGTCACCTGCCGCCGCGCGCGAGACGCGATCGGCGCGGCGCCGCCCGGCTCTCCCCTGCAATTTGTGCCATAATGCACGCACTGGTTGACGAACCTAATCGCGTTTCGCGCGTCAAACATGTGTTTGATTGTGGAACGCTTCGGTTCAGAATGTGGGCGAAGGCAGATCAAAGGCGAGTCGGATGGAACCGGCGGAGTTGATCATGGGCGAGGATTTGAACCGGCAACGCGTCCTGAACTTCCTCGATGTCTATTATGCCGGCGGCATCGAGGGCGCGCTCGAGCGCTGCAGCGACGATGTCGCGTTCCTTGCCAACGCCCCGATCGACATTCTCCCGCATATGGGCCAGCACCGCGGCAAGGCCGCGCTGCGCCAGATGTGGACCACGATCCACGAGCGCTATTCCGACATGCGCTATGAAGCGCCGATCGTGGTTGCCGAAAGCGACAAGGTCGCAGCGCAGCTCCGCGTGTTCTTCCGCAAGCGCACCAACGCCCGCGTGGTGCAGTTCGACGTCGCGGTGTTCTACACGCTGCGCGACGGCCTGATCACCGAGATCCGCGAGATCATCGACACATTCGACCTCGTCCAGCAGGTATTGGAGCGTGACGTCGCGGCAGCGCTGACCGGGCAGAACGCAGACTAGGCACGGGATAGTCTCTCCACTTCGCGCGACTCTTTCCGTTCCCTCCCCCCTTGTGGGGGAGGGTTAGGG
>NZ_JASGSR010000248.1:0-2827 GCF_040446015.1 Bradyrhizobium sp. INPA03-11B | reverse complement strand
ACCGCGTTCGTCATGGTCAGCGCGCTCGACGTCGTCACGTCGACGCCGGCTGCCGCGCAGGCGTTCACCTACAATCCGCGTCCGCCGAAGCCGGTCCGCCCGCCGGCCAAGAATGACGGGCAGATGCTCGTTCAGGCGACCGAGGTCGATTACGACTACAACAACTCGCGCATCTCGGCGGTCGGCAACGTCCAGATGTTCTACAACGGCACCAGCGTCGAGGCCGACAAGGTCATCTACGACCAGAAGACCAAGCGTCTTCATGCCGAAGGCAACATCCGCATGACCGATGCGGAAGGCAAGATCACCTACGCCAACATCTTGGACCTCAGCGACGACTACCGCGACGGGTTCGTCGATTCGCTGCGCGTCGATACGGAAGACCAGACCCGCATGGCGGCGACCCGCGCCGATCGGTCGAGCGGCAATTACACGGTGTTCGACAACGGCGTTTATACCGCCTGCGCACCCTGTAAGGATGATCCGAAGAAGCCGCCGCTCTGGCAGGTCAAGGGCGCGCGCATCATCCATGACCAGACCGAGAAGATGCTCTATTTCGAGAACGCCCAGCTCGAGTTCTTCGGCGTTCCGATGGCGTATCTGCCCTACTTCTCGACGCCGGATCCGACGGTGAAGCGCAAGAGCGGCTTCCTGATGCCGGGCTTCACCAGCTACACGGCTTTCGGCTACGGCGTCGAAATTCCCTATTACTGGGCGATCGCGCCTGACATGGACGCGACCTTCAGTCCGCGCATCACGTCCAAGCAGGGCGTGCTGATGCAGACCGAATTCCGCCAACGTTTCGCGGACGGCGCCTATCAGATCCGGCTTTACGGCATCGACCAGCTCGACCAGAAGCAGTTTACCGGCCAGCCGGGCGACCGCCAGTTCCGCTGGGGCGTCGACACCAAGGGCCAGTTCGCACTGAACGACAAATGGGTCTGGGGCTGGGACGGCGTCCTGCTGTCCGACTACTTCTTCATGTCCGACTACCGGCTCGCCCAGTACAAGGACCCGTTCGGATCGTTCCTGTCGCTGCCGACGGAAGCGATCTCGCAGCTCTATCTGACCGGGGTCGGCAACCGCAGCTTCTTCGATGCGCGCGCGATCTATTATCTCAGCTACTCGGGTAACCAGAACCAGGTCCCGGTGGTCGCGCCGGTGATCGACTACAACAACGTGATCAACCAAAACATCCTGGGCGGCGAGTTCAGCTACAAGATGAACTTCGTCAACCTGACCCGCGAAACCGCGGTGTTCGATCCGATCACGACGACAGCCAACACCAACAGCCTGTGCTTGACCACGTCGGCCGATCCGATGGCGCGCACGCCGTCGCAGTGCCTGCTGCGCGGCATGCCCGGCACCTACACCAGGCTGACGGCCGAGGCGCAGTGGCGTAAGTCCTACACCGACCCGTTCGGCCAGATCTGGACGCCGTTCGCGAGCGTCCGCGCCGATGCGATCAATGCCGACGTCTCGAACCAGCCCGGCGTTTCCAGCTACCTGCCGGTCGGCGACACCCAGACGGTCCGCCTGATGCCGACCGTCGGCCTCGAATACCGCTACCCCTTCATCAATGTGCAGCCGTGGGGCACGACCACCGTCGAGCCGATTGCGCAGGTCATCATCCGGCCCAACGAACCCAATGCCGGCAAGCTTCCGAACGAGGACGCGCAGAGCCTGGTGTTCGATACCTCGAACCTGTTCGCGGTCGACAAGTTCTCCGGCTACGACCGCGTCGAGGGCGGCAGCCGCGCCAATGTCGGCGTGCAGGCCACCACGCAGTTCGACCACGGCGGCGCCATCAAGGGGATGTTCGGACAGTCCTACCAGATGTTCGGGATGAACTCGTTCGCGGTCGCCGACGTCACCAACACCGGAATCGACTCCGGCCTGCAGAACCCGCGCTCGGACTACGTCGCAAGCCTCGCCTACTCGCCCAACCGCACCTACACCTTCAGCGTCCGCTCGCGGATGGATGAAGCGACCTGGAACATCAACCGGTTCGAGGCCACGGCGAGCGCGAATTTCGACCGCTGGTCGGTCGCCGTGACGTATGGCGATTACGCAGCGCAGCCGGAACTCGGCTACCTGACGCGCCGCGAGGGCATCCTCACCAGCGGTTCGATCAAGGTGGCCTCGAACTGGGTGGTTCAGGGTGCGGCGCGCTGGGATCTTGAAGCGAACAAGATCAACCAGTATGCCTTGGGCGCGGGCTATGTGGACGACTGCTTCGTGCTGGCTGCCAACTACGTCACGTCCTATACCTACCAGGCCGGTTCGCAGCCGCCCGTCCTCAGCCACGCGATCATGTTCCAGATCGGGCTGCGGACGATCGCCCAGACCTCCACGACCAGCAGTTCGGCTGGCATGCAGTAGCAAGTGAGGGCCTACCAGGGGGGCTTGTATTGCCCGCGGGCCTGTGGCCCCGGCTTGAATTGGTTTAAACGGCTGACATGACCATACCAACGACCGCTAGCCCGCCAACGCGCCGCCACTCGCTCGTGTTGAGCTCCCTGCTGGCTCTTTTCCTCCTGCTGGGGGGCGGCGCGCGCCTGCACGCCCAGACCATCGCCGTGATGGTCAATGGCGAACCGATCACCAATTTCGACATCGAGCAGCGCGCCAAGCTGAACGCCCTGACCGGCGGCAAGAACCCCGATCGAAAGGCCATCCTCGACGAGCTGATCGACGAGAAGGTGAAGATCAAGGAAGCCAAGAAATTCGGCGTCGATCCCACCGCCAACGACATCGAGCAGTCGTATGGCGGCATGGCGCAACGGATGCGGCTGAACAACGATCAGCTGACCAAGGTGCTCGAGAG
>NZ_JASGSR010000247.1:0-2908 GCF_040446015.1 Bradyrhizobium sp. INPA03-11B | reverse complement strand
CAAGGGGGGAGGGAACCCGCCCACCTCCCGCGCGGCCTTGGACGGAGATGAGTTGGACTGGGCCGACCGCATCGTCGCGGCGCGCAACCGCCGGCCGTTCGCCTCGCTGGAGGATTTCGCCCGCGATACCGCTCTGCCCAAGCGCGCGCTGATCCTGCTCGCCGATGCCGATGCGTTCCGCTCGCTCGGGCTCGACCGCCGCGAGGCGCTGTGGGCGGTGCGGCGGCTGCCCGACGACGTGCCGCTGCCGCTGTTCGAGGCCGCCACCGCGCGCGAGCAGCCGGATGAGGGCGCAAAACCGCTGCCGGAGATGCCGCGTCCCGAGCAGGTGGTCGCCGACTATCAGACCATCCGCCTGTCGTTGAAGGGGCACCCGATGGAATTCCTGCGCGAGATGTTCACCAAAGAGCGCGTCGTCGCCTGCCACACCATCAACCGCAGCAACGATCGCCGCCGCGTTCGTTGCGCCGGCGTGGTGCTGGTGCGGCAGCGGCCGGGCAGCGCCAAGGGCGTCGTGTTCATGACGCTGGAGGACGAGACCGGCATCGCCAACATTGTGGTGTGGCCGAAGGTGATGGAGCAGTACCGCAAGGAGGTGATGGGCGCGCGCCTGATCCTGGTCGAGGGCTATATCCAGAGCAGCCCCGAGGGCGTGACGCATCTGGTGGCGCAGCGCATGACCGACCGCTCCCACGATCTGATCGGCCTCGCCAATGAATCTCCTGTCAGCAAGCACCCAGTGCCGGCAGGTCCCGCGCTGATCGAGCCGCTCAACGACGACCGCCGCGATCACGGCGACAACTCGCCGCAAAGGATCCGCCACCCCCGCAACGTCCGCATCCTGCCGCCGTCGCGGGATTTTCATTGATCGTCGCGCGATGTCGGCTGCTGCTGATCTGGCTATCTACCCAACGTCGTCCTGGCCTAGTGCGCAATTGCGCACGGGAGCCAGGACCCATTACCACCACAGTGGATTGTGAAAGGGATCGTGGCCCCAGCCATCGCGCAGCAACGAGCTCTTGGGGTCATGGGTCCTGGCTTTCGCCAGGACGGCATCGAATGTATGGCGAAGTGCCTGCTCTCTAGAAATTCACCCGGTTCGAGATCGCGCCGTCGACGACGAGGTTCGAGCCGGTCGTGAACGAGGAGGCCGGACTCGCCAAGAACACCGCTGCATTGGCGATCTCCTGCGGCGTCGCCATACGGCCGGTCGGGTTGCGGGCCAGCGCATCCTGATACATCTTCGGCGTGTTCTGCTCGACCATGTTCCAGATGCCGCCCTTGAAATACACGGTGCCCGGCGACACTACGTTGACGCGGATTTTCTTCGCCGCGTATTGCCGCGCCAGTCCCTTTGCCATGTGCACCAGCGCCGCCTTGATCGGCCCGTAGGAGCCGGCGCGATCCGCCTGCGCCGCCGAGATCGACGAGATGATGATGAAGGCCGCATCGCCGGTCTTCTCGCCGCTCGCTTCGAGGAGCGGGCGCGCCGCCTCGAACGCGTTCACTGCGCCGAGCACGTCGAGCCGGAAATTCTGCTCCCAGGACGCCGGATCGCCGCCTTGCGCCATCGCGCCTGCATTGGAGAACAGCATGTCGATGCTACCCAATTCCGCTGCCGCCGCGGCAATCCACGATTTCAGCGCCGCAGCGTCGGTGATATCGACGGCCGCGCCGGTGACGCGCACACCCGCAGCCTTCAGTTCGGCAACAGCAGCCGCAACCTGCTCGGCATTGCGGGCGCAGACCGCGACGCCCACGCCTTCGCCGGCCAACGTCGCCGCGATGGCCCGCCCGATGCCGCGCGTGCCGCCGAGCACGATGGCGTTTCTTCCCTTCAATCCCAGATCCATTCGCATGTCCTTTGCTGATGCACGCAGACTGTAGCGTCCATTGCTGCATTGCGCGACCTCGATATCCCGCCGTTCTCACGCGATTTTCATCGCCGCGGAACGCATATCGCGCCGCACATCGATCGCTGCAGCCTTGTACGCCACGGGCCAGTTGCTATCGTCCCGGCCGCCCGGGCGATCGATCCGGGGCCTGCAACGACAAACATTCGGGAGCACTCCATGCGTTATCTCACTGCGCTTATCGGCGCGGCCTGCATCGCGTTCGTCTCGGCCACCGGCGCATTTGCCCAGGTGCCTTCCAATCCCGACAATCCCAACGACGTCGTCCCCGACGCGCTCGCGCCGCCGCCCTATGGCGAGCCGATCAACCTTGAAACCGCCAAGAAGGTCGCGGCTGCGGCGGTCGCCGAGACCCAGAAGCGAAACTGGAATGCGTTCTGCATCGCGATCGTCAATCCGGCCGGCGAGCTCGTCTATTTCGAGAAACAGGACAATTGCCAATACGCCTCGATCGGCGTCTCGCAGCACAAGGCGCGCACCACGACGCGCTATCGCCGGCCGACGCTGACGTTCGAAAACCTGATCGGCAAGGGCGCATACTTCACCTATCTCACGACCCTCGACGACGTGATCGCCTCGCGCGGCGGCAACCTCCTGATTGTCGACGGCAAGATCGTCGGCGCCATCGGTGTCAGCGGCGGTTCGGGCTCGCAGGACAATGTGATCTCGCTCGCCGGGCAAGCTGCGCTGAAATAGCGGCAAAAGGTGGGAGCTTCTGCCGGAGCTTCGGTCCGGCAGAATCTTTCGACGTATGATATGACTCAACGGCCGTGCAACATACTCAGTGTCGTCCCTGCGAAAGCAGGGACCCATAACCACGAATGCTGCTCGTTGGCCGATGCCGGTACGACGAGTCCCGTTCATAACTCCAGCCGCGGCGTATGGGTCCCTGCTTTCGCAGGGACGACATACGCGGCGTATGGGTCCCTGCTTTCGCACTAGGGCATGCACAGATCTGATGCGACAGATTGACTCGGACGCTGAGCCTGGGATTC
>NZ_JASGSR010000246.1:0-2967 GCF_040446015.1 Bradyrhizobium sp. INPA03-11B | reverse complement strand
GACTAAGAGGAGGTAGCTCCACCGGCCGAGCCGTAGAGCTTAGCGCGCCTTGTACTGGTGACAGGACAAGGGTTAGCGCGGCCGTGCGATCGCGCCTACTGCGCGACCTTGCTGCTGCCTTGGGTGATCAGCCGCGCGGCGCGCTGGTCGCGGGTGTGGATCCAGAGCCAGTTCATCGCTACCGCAATCCGGTGGCGCACGCCGATCAGGAAGTAGATGTGGGCGAGACCCCAGATCCACCATGCCAGCGAGCCGCGCAGCTTGAGCCAGCCGAAATCGATCACCGCTTTCTTCTTGCCGATCTGCGCCAGGCTGCCGGCATGCTTGTAGCGGAACGGCGGCAGCGTCTTGCCGTCGAGCCGGGCCTTGATCAGGGCGGCGACGTAGCGCCCCTCCTGCTTGGCGGCCGGCGCGATGCCGGGCACCGGATTGCCGTCGGGACCCTTGATCGTGATGGTGTCGCCGACTGCGAAGACATCGGGATGGCCGGGCACGGTCAGATCAGCCTCGACCTGCAGTCGATGCGCGCGATCCGCCGGTGCGTTTAGCCACTCGGCGGCGCGCGAGGCGCGCACGCCGGCGGCCCAGACGATGGTGCGCGCCTCCAGCCGCCTGCCGCCGAACACCACGCCGTCGGCCGAGCATTCTGTGACCGGCTCGCCCAGCATCACCTCGACGCCGAGTTTTTCCAGCGACGCCTGCGCATAGGCCGAGAGATCGTCGGGGAAGCCGGCCAGCACGCGCGGCCCGGCCTCGATCAGCACCACGCGCGCCTTGCGCGTGTCGATGTGGCGGAAGTCCTGCGGCAGCGTGTCGTTGGCGAGGTCGGCGATGGTGCCGGCCATCTCGACGCCGGTCGGCCCGGCGCCGATGATGACAAAGGTCAAGAGCGCCGCGCGCTTGTCGGGATCAGGTTCGCGCTCGGCGCGTTCGAATGCGACCAGGATGCGCCGCCTGAGCGTGGTGGCGTCCTCCAGCGTCTTCAGGCCGGGCGCGAACGGCTCCCATTCGTCATGGCCGAAATAGGCGTGGCGCGCGCCGGTGGCGAGGATCAGCGTGTCATAGGGAATGCTGCCGCCGTCGTCGAGCTGCACCTGCTTCTGCGCCGCGTCGATGCCGCAGACATTGGCGAACAGCGTCGTCACCTCCGGCCGGTCGCGGAGGAGATAGCGGATCGGCCAGGCGATTTCGCTCGTGGCAAGCGATGCAGTCGCGACCTGGTAGAGCAGCGGCTGGAACAGATGGTGGTTGCGGCGGTCGATCAGCGTGATCTCGACCGGCGCGCCACGAAGGCCGAAGGCGGCTTCCAGTCCGCCGAAGCCGGCGCCGACGATCACCACGCGATGAGGTTTGGCCGGCGCTTGCGTCATCTGATGTCGCCCTCGGTTTCGAACGGCTTCGTCGCTTGATTATGTATTCATTCGCGGCCTCATTCCAATACGAATTGCTTGATCGCCCGATAGCAAAACCCAATCGCTGTGTGTTTCACGCGTCCTGCGGCGCGGCCTTGGCGACGACCTGTCGCCGCGTCGGCAGGAACAGTCCCGCGACCGCGCCGGCGAATGACAGCATTGCCGCAAGGCTCATCGCCGCAGTGAATCCATTGCTGAAATGTCCGGACGAATCGGCTGCGCCGTTGGCGACGAAGCTCGCCACCAGCGATGCGATGCCGAACATCCCGCCGAGGAAGCGGCCCATGTTGAAGATGCCCGACGCCTTGCCCATCTCGCTGACCGCAACGGAGCTCAGCACCGCGTTCTGCGCGGCCGGCATCGCCATCGACACGCCGACGCCGGCCAGCACCAGCGGCGCGACCAGCGCGGAATAGGACACCGTGGGACTCACGATCTCGCTGATCCAGCCGAGCCCGGCCGCCTGCATCAGGAGGCCGGTGACCACAAGCGTGCGCTCGCCGAAGCGGTTGACGACGGCGCCTGCGATCGGCGCCGTGACAAACAATGTCGCGGTCCACGGGATCAGGCGAAGCCCGGCGCCGAAGGCGTCGAAGCCAAGCACGGTCTGCAGGAATTGCGGCAGCAGGAACAGCACGCCATACATCGCGGCGTAGAACAGCACGCTCGCAGTCATGCCGGACGCGAACGGCCTTGCCGCAAACAGCCGCATCGGCACCATCGGGCTGGTGGCGCTCAGCTCCCACAGCACGAACATCAGGGCCAGCGCAGCACCGGCGATCAGGGCGCCCATGACTTCCGCGCTGGCCCATCCGGCGCCGTTGCCGCGCAACAGGCCCCAGACCAAAGCCAGCGCCGCGAGTGCGACCAGTATCAGTCCGGTGACGTCGAGCGGCGCTGCGGGTCCAAAACTCTCGCGCAGCCGGGCCAGCACGAGACCAATCGCGACCAGGCCGATCGGCAGGTTGATCCAGAAGATCCAGCGCCAGCCGAGATGCTCGGTGATGAAGCCGCCGATCGCGGGGCCGATGATCAGCGCGCATCCGGTGATGCCGCTGAAAATGCCGAGCGCGCGGGCGCGCTCCTCGCGGCCGAACGCGCCGCTCAGGATCGCCATCGCCAGCGGCATCACCAGCGCCGCACCTGCGCCTTGTAAGGCGCGGGCGGCGATCAGTGCCGCGGCGTTGCCGGCCAGCGCGCAGGCCGCGGACGCCACGACGAACAGGCCAATGCCGGCCGCAAACATCCTGCGCCGCCCGAAGCGGTCGCCGAGCGCCGCACCTGTCAGCAGCAGCACCGCGAAGGTCAGATTGAAGGCGTTGACGGTCCATTGCAGCGTCTCCACGGCGCTACCGAAATCGGCGCGGATGGTGGCGAAGGCCGTGGTCATGATCATGGCGTCCAGCGCCATCATGAAGGATGCCAGCGCAGTGAGGCCGAGCACCCAGCGCTGTTCGGTGCGCTGTTCAGGGGTCTGCATGGTGGTTCTCCGTTGACGTGCCGCGGGGCTTGCGGCGCGCTTCGCCGGCAAGGACGAACCGGGACGGGCAAAGGA
>NZ_JASGSR010000245.1:0-3062 GCF_040446015.1 Bradyrhizobium sp. INPA03-11B | reverse complement strand
AGCCAGGAGGGCGGACGAGGTGCTGGTGATGCAGGCACCCGCGATACCTTGCAACGCACGGAATGTCAGCAAAACGTCGAGCGTGCTCGCGCACGCGCACAGCAGGGACGCGAGGCCAAACAGCCCTGCACCCCAGGTGAACATCTGAACGCGTCCGTATCTGTCGGCAAGGCTGCCTGCGATTGGCAAACAGAAGATCAGAGCGAGGCTGTAGATGTCGATGGTCCAGGCCGCTCGTGCGGAAGTGGCACCGAGGTCGCGGCCGATGTCAGGTAACGCGGCCGCTAAAGCCGTCAGGTCGACTTGAAACAGAAAGCCGCTCAAGCACGCTGCAAGCAGCGTCGCCGTTTGCTGGGACATGAGATTGGCGCGATGGCCATCGCTGGCAGGCCGACTGGCGCTCGGCGTTTCATCATCGTTCTGCCGAGGTTTGTCGAGCATGGTCGTTTCCGGCCTCCATGGAGCATGGATGGCCGAGCGACAGGCTTTGGTCGAATGATGGTTCCTCAAAAGCCCATGAATCTGTATCATGGCTCGAGGAAATCGAGATGCCACGCCGCCTGCCACCTTTCGCGCCCCTCGTCGCGTTCGACGCTGTCACCCGCCATGGCTCGTTCACCCGCGCCGCGGCCGAACTGGGCGTCACGCAGAGTGCGGTCAGCCATCAGATTCGAAAACTGGAGGACCACTTCGGGGTAGCCCTGCTGCAGCGGCAGAATCCGGGGATCGGGATAACACCTGCCGGCGCGCGGCTCAGGCAAGAGCTTGCAGCAGCACTCGACGCGCTTGGTGCATTGGATGCCCAGGTGCGACGGCGCTCGAACCGCGCGACGTTACGTGTCGGCGCGAGCTCGGCGCTTGCCACGTGGTGGCTGGTCCGCCGCCTGCCGGACTTTACGTCGCGACATCCGTCGATCAACGTCGATCTCAAACCATTGGAGACTGGGGAAAGCTCGAAGCGGCCGCTCGACGTGCGAATTGTCTGGAACGCCGTCGACGACGCACGGCGGACATCGACTCAATTGCCGTTGTTCTGGGAGCGGATTTTTCCCGTCTGTGCGCCGCACTTGTTGCCCCGACGGCGTCCCTTGAAGAACCCCGACGGCCTGCTGGCCTTGCCGCTCATTCACAAAGGCGACAATGGGACCGGCGACTGGGGTTGGCCTACCTGGTTCAGACGGCTGGGTTTGCCGAAATCGGGCGCTGCCGCTGGCAGCGTGACACTGGACGACATCGGAATGTGCATGTCGGCTGCGGCCGAGGGAGCCGGCGTGACACTTGGGCGCTCACTTCTTGTCGCGGATGCGGTTTCTTCCGGACGCCTCGTGTCCGCACTCGCGAATTACCCGATAGTCGAGTGCACGAAAATTCAGGTTGCGCAGTGGCCGGCCCATTTGATCGGCGATCGCAGCGTCGAATTGTTCGTGAACTGGCTCGCTGAGCAAGCCGAGGCGACCGTGAAGAATATGTCGGCCGCATAGTCCGTTTGGCACATCGCGTCATTTAGCTGTGCTGCAGGATTTGATCGCCTTGGTGCATAGCGGGCTCAGGTAAACCGTCCTCCCGGCAGATTTATAGGTTCACGGCCTAGCTCTTCCTCAGCGCAAAATAGGCGCCGCAAAACGCCATCACGGCGCCGAGGCACAAAGCGGCGAGGCCGGCGAGCACGGCGGAGATGGTCGACACCGCGCTCGGTGCTGAGGCCGCTTGACCGGCCCCGGCCAGCATCAGCACGCCGACGACGATCAGGAACTGCCGCATCCGCTGCGGGATCTGCCCGGCCACCGCGCTGTGCATCAGATTGGCGGTGAAGTAGCCGCCCGAAAACCCGACGCTCGCGATCAGCCACCAGGCGATCGCCGCACCGGCCGGCATGAACTCGTGGCTGTCGGAGCGCCACAGGCCGCCGAGATCGAGCCCGTAGCGCGCGCCGAGCATATGCACGGCAAGCGCCAGCAGCACGCCTGAAATCATCGCGCCGCCGAGGATGAGGTAACGCGGAAAATAGGTCGTCTCGGGCATGGCTCGCTTGTAGGATAGGCACGACACTCCATGCAAGCGCGCGGATGTGTCCGAACAGGTGGAACGGCGGGTTGCCAACAACGTTGCAGGAGCGGTCGGAGGCAGGCGAGGGCTCGCCGCTGCGCTATGCCTACAAGGCGTCGTTGGTCGGCTCGGCGCACCAGTTCGAGCTGACCGGGGACGGGCTGTCGTGGCGGATCGCCGGCCGCTCGGGCGTGTGGGACTATCGCGACATCTCCGCCATAAAACTGTCCTATCGCCCGGTCTCGATGCAGCAGCAGCGGTTTCGCGCCGACATCGACAATGCCAAGGGCGGGCGGATCGCGATCCTCTCGACCACCTGGCAGACCGCGACGCTGGTCGCGCCGCAGGGGCATCTCTACCGCGACTTCATGGTCGAGCTGCATCGCCGGATGCGGGCGGCCGGCAGCACGGCGAGGCTGTCCGGAGGTCTCGGGCCGAAGACATATACCGCGGCGCTGGCGGTGCTGGCGTGGCTTGCGGTTGCCATGATCGGATTGCTGGTGATGGCGCTCATGACATCCAACTGGATGGGCGCGCTGTTCCTGCTTGGCTTCGCCGCGCTGTTCACCTGGCAGGTCGGCGGCTTCGTCACCCGTAACCGGCCGCGGCGCTACAGCTTCGACCGATTGCCCGATACGCTGTTGCCCAAGCCGTTGCCCGAGCCGGATCGCAATCAAGCGCAATGAAACGTGACTTCGTGCGCGCCCTCGCGCGCGGCATCGTCGGCGCGTGGTGTCGCGAACGCAACGGGCAGGGGCATGGACGATCGAAGTTTGCGGATGCCGTCCGGCGACGAGATCGCCGCGATCAATGCCCGCCACCTGATCGAGACGCCGCTGAGGCCCGCCGATCTCCTGTTCGTGTTCGGCACCCGCGGCGATGTCGCCGAGCGGGTCGACATGGCGGTCCGGCTCTGGCGCGACGGCTTTGCGCGCTGGTCGATCGTGAGCGGCGGCATCACGCCGGGCGATGGCCGCTCGGAGTGCGAGATCATCAAGGCCGCGATGGTTGCGGGC
>NZ_JASGSR010000244.1:0-3152 GCF_040446015.1 Bradyrhizobium sp. INPA03-11B | reverse complement strand
GGAGCAGCTCTCCGCCGACCTCGATCGATTGTATGCCGCGGCTTTCTCTCGTCATGTGGCCTGTTCACGTTCGCGCTATTGCGCATGGACCGCCGCCGCATGATGCCACGATCGATCCTTGGCGCGCCATATCCACCTCCATCACCGTCATCCTGAGGAGCCGCGGAGCGGCGTCTCGAAGGATGAACGGCCCGGCCGGTGGCCGTCGATCCTTCGAGACGCGCGCCAGGGCGCGCTCCTCAGGATGACGGTGGTAAAGCGCGCGGCTCATGCTGCGCTTCTCTCTTCCTCTGCGCCGGCGATGTGCTTGCCCGCGATGTAGCCGAAGGTCAGCGCGGGGCCGAGCGTGATGCCGGCGCCGGGATAATTGCCGCCCATGATGCTCGCCATGTCGTTGCCGGCGGCATAGAGGCCGGCGATCGGCTGGCCGTCGGCATCGAGCGCGCGGGCGTTGGCGTCGGTCCGGATGCCGGCATAAGTGCCGAGATCGCCGATCACCATCTTGATGGCGTAGAACGGCCCGTGCTGGATCGGCGCGATGCAGGGATTGGGCCCGTGCAGCGCGTCGCCCTGGTAGCGGTTATAGGCGCGCGAGCCCTTGCCGAAGGCAGGATCGCGTCCCTCGGCCGCGGTCGCGTTGAACTCGGCGACGGTCGCCTCGAACGCCCCGGCGTCGATGCCGGCCTGCGCAGCGAGCTCTGCAAGCGTCGCGCCGCGCTTGAGATAGCCGGTCTTCAGATGATGGCCGAGCGGCATCGGGCGTGGCGGCACACAGCCGAGGCCGTATTTGCGCAGCGTTTCGTGATCGCAGACGAGATATGCCGCGATCTCCTCGCCGGGCTTCGCCGCCCTGATCATCGCCTGCACGAAGTCGTGGTAGGAATTGCCTTCATTGGCAAAGCGCTTGCCGTCGGCCATGACAGCGATCACGCCGGGCTTGGCGCGATCGATGAAGTGCGGCATCACGCCCTTCGAGCCGTCCTTGCGCGTGGTGACCGAGACCGGCACCCAGGCCGCTGCATTCGGCAGCGAGTCCTCGACGCGGCCGCCGGCGGATTCCGCAAGCCGCAAGCCGTCGCCGGTATTGCCGGTCGGACCCGGCGAGTAATGCTCCTTGCCGGTCGGCGCATGCGGAAACATCTTCTGCCGCCGCGCGACGTCATGCGGGAAGCCGCCGCAGGCGAGCACCACGCCACTTTTCGCGTTGACGCGGATAGCACGGCCCTCGCGCACGACGACCGCGCCGCGCACCACGCCGTTCTCGACGATCAACTCGCGTACCGGCGAATTGAGCCAGAGCGGGATCTTGAGGTCGAAGGCGGATTTCGCCAGCCGTCCGGCGAGCGCGTTGCCGTTGGTCAACGTCATGCCGCGGCCGTTGCGCATCACGTCGATGGCGTGCTTCGACAGCCGCTTGGCGACATAGGCCGCCGAGGTGATCGACCGCGTCGCGCGCATGAAGTGCACGATCTCCTTGCCGGAGCCGAGCATCATGCCGAACACGGTGAGTTCGGGCAGGGGGCTGCCGAGATTCTTCAGGGCATCGCCGAGCTCGTGGGCGTCGAACGGCCGCGTCACCATCGAGCGGCCACCCTGCGCGCCGCCGGGCGCTTCGGCATGATAGTCCGGGAAGGTCAGCGGCATGTCGAAACGAACTGCGGTCTTCGTCGTGAAGAAGTCGACCGCCTTCGGCCCTTCGGTCAGGAAGGCATCGACGCGCGCGGCGTCAAAGCTGTTACCGGCCTCATGGCGCAGATAGGTTTTGGCCTGGTCGGGGTTTTCTTCGATACCCCAGGCCTTGGCCAGCGAGGTACCGGGGATCCACAGCCAGCCGCCGGAGCGCGCCGTGGTGCCGCCGAACCGCGGCTCCTTCTCGACGACGAGGACCTTCAGGCCGTGATGGCCGGCGGTGACCGCCGCCGACAGCCCGGCGCAGCCGGAGCCGACGACCAGCGCGTCGCAATCATACGTTTCTTCGTTGGCCACGCGATCGATCCTATTTCTTGAGCAGCGGGCACTTCGACTCGGAGACCGGACGGAAGGCGTCCTCGCCCTTCACCGTCTTGATGATGTCGAGATAGTCCCACGGCTCCTTGGATTCCGAGGGCTTCTTCACCTTGGCCAGATACATGTCGCGGATGACGCGGCCATCCTCGCGCAGCTTGCCGCCATGCACGAAGGTGTCCTCGATCGGCAGCTCGCGCATCTTGGCCATCACCTTCTGCGGATCGTCGGTACCGGCCGCCTTGATCGCCTTGAGATAATGCAGCACCGAGCCGTAGACGCCGGTCTGGATCATGGTCGGCATCACGTTGGCGCGGGCGAAGAACTTCTTCGACCATGCGCGGGTTTTGTCGTCCATGTTCCAGTACGACGCCGTCGTCATGTAGGTGCCCTGCGCGGCGTTGAGGCCGATCGCATGCACGTCGGTGTCGAACATCAGGAGGCCGACCAGCTTCTGGCCGCCCTGCACAAGGCCGAACTCGCCGGACTGCTTGATCGAATTGTCGGTGTCCTGGCCGGCATTGGCGAACGCCACCACATCCGCCTTCGAGCTCTGCGCCTGCAACGCAAACGAGGAGAAGTCGGCTGTGTTGGTCGGGTGCCGGACGCCGCCGAGCACCTTGCCGCCCATCTCGTTGATGAAGCGGGTGGCGTCCTTCTCGAGCTGTTGGCCGAAGGCGTAGTCCGCGGTGATGAAGTACCAGGACTTGCCGCCCTCCGCGATCACCGCCGAGGCCGTCACTTTCGACAGCGCGTAGGTGTCGTAGGTGAAGTGCACGGTGTTGGGGCTGCACAGCTCGTCGGTCAGCGAGCTCGCGCCGGGACCGGACAGCAGCGCGATCTTGTTGCGCTCGCGCACCATGTTGTGCACGGCGATCGCAATGCCGGAGTTGGGAATGTCGACGACGGCGTCGACCTTGCCGTTGTCGAACCAGCCGCGCACGATCTGCACGCCGACATCGGTCTTCATCTGGTGGTCGGCGGAGACGATCTCGATCGGCTTGCCGAGCACGGTGGGGCCGAATTCCTCGACCGCCATCTTGGCCGCCTCGACCGAGCCTGGGCCGGAATTGTCGCGGCCCCAGCTCGACAGGTCGGTCAGCACCCCGATGCGCACGACGTCGTCGGAAACCTGGGCATGCGCGGCC
>NZ_JASGSR010000243.1:0-3502 GCF_040446015.1 Bradyrhizobium sp. INPA03-11B | reverse complement strand
TCCGGCCATCCGCAGCCTGAGCCGCGCGCTTGGTCACTCAATACTCCCCGCGCCGGGCCGACTTTTCGCACGGCCTGCTTCGCCGGGACGACGATGGGGTGAGCGCGCGACATCACACCGCCATCTTGCGATGCCGCACCGGGGCGCCGACCGAGACGCTTTCCGCAGCATCGATGATGGCGTTGGCGTCGATGCCGTAGTGGCGGTAGAGGTCGCCGATCGTGCCGGTCTGGCCGAAATGCTCGACGCCGAGCGCCTCGACCCGATGGCCGCGCACGCTGCCGAGCCAGCCGAGCGTTGCCGGATGGCCGTCGATCACGGTCACGATGCCGCAGTCGCGGCCGAGCGGCGCCAGCATGCGCTCGATATGACTCAAATGCTGCGCGCCGCGGCGGTCGCGCCGTAAATTCCGCGCGGCGGACCAACCCGCATAGAGCCGGTCGGCAGAGGTTACCGCCAGTAAACCGACATCGCGGTGGCTCTCGCCGATCAGCCCGACCGCCTCGATCGCCTCCGGTGCGACGGTGCCGGTATAGGCGATGACGATGTCGCAGTTCGGGCCCGGCTTGCGCATCCAGTAGGCGCCGTCGGTGATGTCGCGCTGTAGGTCCGGCGTCATGATCCGTTGCGGCTGTTCCAGCGTCCGGGTCGAGAGTCGCAAGTAAACCGAACCACCCTCGGCGCCCTCGCGCTGCATGTGGCCGAATCCCCAGCCCATGATCACGGCAAGTTCATCGACGAAGGCCGGATCGAACGAGGCGAGCCCGTCCTGTCCGATCCCGATCAACGGCGTCTTGATCGACTGATGCGCGCCGCCTTCCGGCGCCAGCGAGATGCCGGACGGCGTCGCCGCCACCATGAAGCGGGCGTCCTGGTAGCAGGCATAGTTCAAGGCATCGAGGCCACGCTCGATGAAGGGATCGTACAGCGTGCCGACCGGCAGCAGCCGCGCGCCGTTGATCTGGTGTGACAGGCCGAGCGCCGAGAGCATGATGAACAGGTTCATCTCGGCGATGCCGAGCTCGAGGTGCTGGCCCTTCGGGGAGTACTCCCAGGTGTAGGCCGACGGGATCTTCTCCTGCCGGAACAGATCGTGGTTCTCCGCCTTCGCGAACAGGCCACGGCGATTGACCCAGGCGCCGAGATTGGTCGACACGGTGACATCGGGCGATGCGGTGACGATGCGCGATGCGAGCTCGCTGTCGCCGCGCGCCAGCTCATGCAGCACGAGGCCAAAGCCCTGCTGGGTCGACATCTGCGCCGAGGCCTTGAAGGCCAGCCGCTCCGGCACGTCGATTTCGGCCGCCGAGAGCCGGCGGCGGCCCTCGCGGTTGAACGGCGCCTCGGCCAAGAACGCTTCGAGCCTCGCGGGCTCCTGCGTCAGGCCTTCGAACTTGTCCCACTCGTGGCCGGTGCGGATGTTCTGCGCGGCGCGCCACTTCTCCATCTGCGCAACGGTCATCAGGCCCGCGTGGTTGTCCTTGTGGCCCTGCATCGGCAGGCCGACGCCCTTGATGGTGTAGGCGATGAAGCAGACCGGACGATCATGGTCGACCGCCTCGAAGGCCTCGATCATGCTCGCCATGTCGTGGCCGCCGAGGTTCGACATCAGCGCAAGCAATTCGTCGTCGCTGCGGCGCTCGATCAGGGCCGACACGTCGCCCTGGTCGCCGATATCGTCGCGTAGGTGCTTGCGGAACGCGGCACCGCCCTGGAAGCATAGCGCCGCGTACATCTGGTTCGGGCAATTGTCGATCCAGCGCTTGAGCGCATCGCCGCCGGGCTCGGCGAACGCTTCCAGCATCAGCTTGCCGTATTTCACGATCACAACGTCCCAGCCGAAATTGCGGAACATGGTCTCGAACTTGGCCCACAGTCCCTCGCGCACCACGGCGTCGAGCGACTGCCTGTTGTAGTCGACCACCCACCAGGTGTTGCGCAGGCCGTGCTTCCAGCCCTCGAGCAACGCTTCGAAGATGTTGCCCTCGTCCATCTCGGCGTCGCCGACCAGCGCGATCATGCGACCCTCGGGCCGGTCGTTCAGCCAGCCATGCGCCTTGACGTAGTCCTGCACCAGCGAGGCGAACAGGGTCTGCGCCACGCCGAGGCCGACCGAGCCGGTGGAGAAGTCGACGTCGTCGACATCCTTGGTACGCGACGGATAGGACTGCGCGCCCTTGTAGCCGCGGAAATTCTCCAGCTTGTCGCGGGTCTGGTGGCCGAACAGATACTGGATCGCGTGAAACACCGGGCTCGCATGCGGCTTCACCGCGACGCGGTCCTGCGGACGGAGCACCGAGAAATACAGCGCCGACATGATGTTGGCGAGCGAGGCCGACGAGGCCTGGTGGCCGCCGACCTTCAGCCCATCGGTCGAGGGCCTGACATGGTTGGCGTGATGGATGGTCCACGACGACAGCCACAGCACCTTGCGGGCCAAAGCTGTGAGCATGTCGAGGCGTTCAGGCGCGATTCCCATGGCAATGCTCCCAGCGATATCTGCAGATGTTACTGCCGCGGCGGTCGCCGAAAATCTCAATTCCACGCGACAGCACAGGAAAAATTGGGATAAATTCCCACGATCCGGCCGCAACCTGCGAGTTCATCCCAATGCCTGCCCTCGACGCCATCGACCGCAAGATCCTGAGTCTGCTCCAGACCGACAGCCGCATGACCATGCAGGAGCTCGCCGACAAGGTCGGGCTGTCGGTGTCGCCCTGCCATCGCCGGGTCAAGCTGCTGGAGGAGCGCGGCGTGATCTCTCGCTACATCGCGACCGTCGATCAGAAATCGATCGGGCTGCATGTCTCGGTCTTCATCTCGATCAAGCTGGCGCGCCAGAAGGAGGAAGACCTCAACCGCTTCGCGCGCGCGATCTCGAAATGGGACGAGGTGCTCGAATGCTACCTGATGACCGGCAACCGCGACTATCTGCTGCGCGTCGTCGCCGCCGACCTCTCCTCCTATGAGGCATTCCTGAAGAACAAGCTGACCCGGCTCGACGGCATCGCCTCGATCGAGTCGAGCTTTGCGCTGAGCCAGGTGAAGTACTCGACAGCGCTGCCGGTGTAGGTGCGTGGTTGGTGAGCCGAACCGCGCCACCGCACAGTGTCGTCCTGGCGAAAGCCGGGACGAGGGCGGTGGATGGCTCTCGATTCAAGATGTCAAACAACGCGGTGTCATCGCCCGCTCTCAATGTCATCACCCGCGAAAGCGGGTGATCCAGTATTCCAGAGGCGGCAGTGCTTGAGCGGAGAAGCCGCGGCGTACTGGATCGCCCGGTCGAGCCGGGCGATGACGGCTGAGGATGGGTGAGTACGTGACTCTTTCTCAGGCGTCGTCCCTGCGAAAGCAGGGACCCATACTCCGCGGCGGGGATTGTGAACGGGATTCGTCGTTCCAACATCGCTCAACAACAGTCATTCGTGGTTATGGGTCCCTGCTTTCGCACTAGGGCATGCACAGATCTGATGCGACAGATTGACTCGGACGCTGAGCCTGG
>NZ_JASGSR010000242.1:0-3516 GCF_040446015.1 Bradyrhizobium sp. INPA03-11B | reverse complement strand
GTCATCACCCGCGCATGCGGGTGATCCAGTATTCCAGAGACGGCGGTGCTTGAGCCGATAGGCCGCGGCGTACTGGATCGCCCGGTCGAGCCGGGCGATGACAGATGTGGGTGGGGACGCAGCTTCGCGATTCGGCTCAGTGCCGCATGGCGGTCTCCACGAACTCCAGCACGGAGCGCGGGACCTCTTCGTATTCGACGAAACGGCGCCGAAGCTCGTCGGCGATGTCGGTCGTCACGTCGCGGGACCATCCCTCGTTGGTGTTGAAGGCCACGATCCGGACCGGACGGCTGTACTGGTCATCCAGCAGGCGGCGGATCAGCGTTTTCCGGTCGGCGCCTTCTTCGTCGGTTTCGCACCAGGCACGGCCAAGCCGGCCGAAATCGTTCAGCACCAGATAGGTGTCGTGGTCGATTTGATGCGGCACGATCGAAGGCGAGCGAGGCATACGTGATCCTCCGGGGATGCATTTTATCGTGTTCCGGTCGCTCGGCACATTGGAAACTTCGAGGTATATCCGTTGGATAGAGGGATGGCGCGCGACATGAGACGGAGGCAATGGTGCGCTTGGAGCAAACCGTCCCCTCGCAGGTTATCCATTATCGCGCTCTGTCGCAGGCGGCGTGGCTGAGCGACCGATGGGGCTCCATCCGCTCAGGGAGCGGTGCGATGTTGAGAAGGCTTCGTTTTAGGAACACAACACTGGAAGAGGTGCTGGCGGTCGCCACGCAGCGTGCGCGGAAGCGGCTCCGGGCGCGTTTCCAGCCTCCGAGGGAGAGCCGGTCGGCAAGGCCTGCCAAGCCGGGGCGTCCTGTCAACTCGTAGCAGGGGCGGGTGTGCTCAGGAGCTCAGCCGGATCCAATCCAGCCGGCGAGGCTGGCATGACATTGCGTCAACGCTGATATAAGCAGCGTGGACGCTATGTGCCTTCGGAGACGCGGATGAAAGTGATTGGCCTCGCAGGGTGGAGCGGCGCCGGAAAGACCACCCTGCTGTCGCGGGTCATCCCCCATCTGCTGGGGCGGGGCCTGCGCGTCTCCGTGATCAAGCACGCCCATCACGAATTCGATGTCGACGTGCCCGGCAAGGACTCCTGGGTGCATCGGCAGGCCGGCGCGACCGAGGTGCTGGTGTCCTCGACCCGGCGCTGGGCGCTGATGCATGAGCTGCGCGGCGCGAGCGAGCCGCGGCTGCCGGAATTGCTCACCAAGATGGCGCGCGTCGACCTGGTGGTGGTCGAGGGATTCAAGCGCGAGCCGGTCAGCAAGATCGAGGTGTACCGCGCCGCCAACGGCAAGCCGCTGCTGTTCCCCGACGACCCGCGCGTGGTCGGGATCGCCAGCGACGTCGCCGTTAAGACCACGTTGCCGGTCGTGCATCTCGACGACATCGAGGACGTGGCCGAATTGATGCTGCGTTCGGCGATTCCGGTCGACGATGTGCTCGCTTCGGCCTCGGCCGAAAACTGAGCAGGGCGGGACCGTGCCGCCGTTGACGATGCGCAGCCGCTTCGCCATGGTCGCGCCATGACGACGACCAAACTCGATCTCACCGGCCTGAAATGCCCACTGCCCGCGCTGAAGACGCGCAAGGCCCTCAGGAGCGTAACGGCGGGAGATTTCCTCGAAGTCCACTGCACCGATCCGCTTTCGGTGATCGACATCCCGGCCCTGATCCAGGAGACCGGCGACAAGGTCGAGATCACCGAACGAAGCGATGTCCGGATCGTTTTTCTGATCGAGAAGATGAATGGTACGATAGATATTTCAAATGCTGCAGCGCCGCGTACGCGCTAGATGCAGTTTGATATCTACCATTTGCCTATCGACACCTATTTTCCATTCTGCGCGAATTGATAATCTCCGCCGGATAGCGGAGGTGGAGTTGTGCCCGGATGTGGGCACGTCGGCGGACAACGGCTGGCCTGCGTCCAGTTCAGACTGCACGGCTTGGCATATCCGATCGTATTGGGGGTTAACATTCCCGGAATGCGCGTGGTTGGTCCCGGCGCATCGAGGGAATGTGCGGCGCAGCTGCCTGACGGCGGCCGCAAGGGCTGAGACGGGATCGAAGACGCAGATGCGCCTGACGTAATGGCGGCTGCAGGGGAGGTATCAATGACCGCAGTGAGCAGCGCCGGACGCGTGTCCGCGGCAGGCGCAGGTTTCCTCGACAAGGAACACACGATCGCGACCGCCGGCTTCAACCGCTGGCTGGTGCCGCCGGCCGCGCTGTGCATCCATCTGTGCATCGGCATGGCCTACGGCTTCTCGGTGTTCTGGCTGCCGCTGTCGCGCGCGATCGGGCTGACCGCGCCGAAGGCGTGTCCCGACATTTCGCTGGTCCAGGAATTGTTCACGACGACCTGCGACTGGAAGGTCGCAAGCCTCGGCTGGATGTTCACACTGTTCTTCGTGTTGCTCGGCGTCTCCGCTGCGATCTGGGGCGGCTGGCTCGAGAAGGTCGGTCCGCGCAAGGCCGGCTTCGTCGCGGCGCTGTGCTGGTCCGGCGGTCTCGTGATCGGCGCACTCGGCGTGTACACGCATCAGCTCTGGCTGATGTGGCTCGGCTCCGGCGTGATCGGTGGTGTCGGCCTCGGCCTCGGTTACATCTCGCCGGTCTCGACGCTGGTGAAATGGTTCCCCGATCGCCGCGGCATGGCGACCGGCATGGCCATCATGGGCTTCGGCGGTGGCGCGATGATCGGCGCACCGCTGGCTGACAAGCTGATGAATTATTTCAAGACGCCGACCTCGGTCGGGGTCTGGGAAACCTTCCTGACCATGGCGGCGATCTATTTCGTGTTCATGACGATCGGTGCGTTCCGCTACCGCATTCCACCGGCCGGCTGGCAGCCTGAGGGCTGGACACCGCCGTCCAAGGCCAACGCGATGATCTCGACCAAGCACGTGCATCTCGACAACGCGCACAAGACGCCGCAATTCTGGCTGATCTGGTGGGTGCTCTGCTTGAACGTGTCGGCCGGCATCGGTGTGATCGGCATGGCCTCGCCGATGTTGCAGGAGATCTTCGCCGGCAAGCTGATCGGGCTGCCCAGCGTTCCCTTCAATGCGCTCGATGCCTCGCAGAAGGGACAGATCGCGGCGATCGCGGCCGGCTTTGCCGGCCTGCTGTCGCTGTTCAACATCGGCGGCCGCTTCTTCTGGGCGTCGCTGTCGGACAAGATCGGCCGCAAGAACACCTACTACACGTTCTTCATTCTTGGCATCGTGCTCTACGCGCTGGCGCCGACCTTTGCCGCGATGGGATCGAAACTGCTGTTCGTGCTCGGTTTTGGCATCATCCTGTCGATGTATGGCGGCGGCTTCGCCACTGTACCGGCCTATCTCGCCGACATGTTCGGCACCCAGTTTGTCGGCGCGATCCACGGCCGCCTGCTGACGGCGTGGTCGACCGCCGGCATTATCGGCCCCGTCGTGGTGAACTACATCCGTGAATTCCAGCTTGCCGCCGGCGTTCCGCGCGACCAGCTCTACAACACCACGATGTACATCC
>NZ_JASGSR010000241.1:0-3530 GCF_040446015.1 Bradyrhizobium sp. INPA03-11B | reverse complement strand
GGCGTCAAGGATGCCGACGAAACGAACGGCAATCACGACGACGAATAGCCCACGCCGTCCCGGCATTTATCCCAGAGAGAGTTCATTTAGATGATCAGAGCCATCATCGCGGCTGTGCTGTCCTGCGCAGCCGCCACGCAGTCCTGCGCGGAGACTTGCATTGCCTCATGGTATGGCCGCGAGAGCGGTCCGCGCACCGCCTCGGGCGAGCGCTTCCACCCCGACGGCATCAGCTGCGCGCACAAGACGCGGCCATTCGGCCAGGTCGTGACCGTCACGCATCTCGGCAATGGCCGCACGGTGCGCTGCCGGATCAACGACCGTGGGCCCTTCATCAAGGGGCGCTGCATCGACCTGTCGGCGGGCGCTGCCCGCGCGATCGGCATGAACGGAACTGCACAAGTGAGGGTCGAATGAACGAGATCGAAAAGCTCGTCGTCGTTTTCATCATCATCGCCGTGCTGCTGCTGTTTGCCTGGGCGGTCGAGGAGATCCGCGCCAGCAGCGTGTCGAGTGCCGGCCGGCGGCTCGTCGCGATCGTACTATGCTCTGCGACGCTGCTGCTTGCGCTCGGCCTGCAGCTCGCGCGAAGCCGCGATCTCGACGGCCGCTATGCGGCCTCGCCGCTGAAACAGTGGTTCGATCAGCTCAGGAGCGGCAAGGGACCATGCTGCTCGGATGCCGACGGCACCGCGCTCTCTGACGTCGACTGGGAAGCGAAGGACGGTCGCTATCGTGTGCGGATCGAAGGTCAATGGTGGAACGTGCCGGACGAGGCCGTCATCACCGAGCCGAACCGCGCGGGCCACACCATGGTGTGGCCGATCTACAACCGCGCGCTCGGCGGCGTGCTGTCGATCGACATCCGCTGCTTCATGCCCGGGAGCATGACGTGATGACGCCGATCAAGGTCTTCTTCCTCGAGCCGACCGATCGCGAGCGCCGTTGGTTGCGGCGGTTCTCGTTCTCGGACAAGCGGCAATGCCCGAAACAGAGCTATGGCTGCCATGCGATGTTCGAGATCGGCGAGGCCGACATTCTCTACACGGCCGATGGCTACATCGACGCGACCGGCCGGCTGATGCCGCCGAAAGCTGACCCGCGCTGGCCCAAGGCCTGCGCGGCGTGCGGCCGCGCATTCGACGACGGCGACGAGTGGCAGTTGTTCTCGCGGCAGATCTATGTGCGCGCAAGCGACGGTTTCCGCTGCACGTTGGAAGACGCTCCGCCGGGTGCCTGCTGGAACGCATGGTGGATCGCCGATCGGCGCAGCGAAGAGCAGATTGGTTGCGCCTGGATGGTCGGGCCCGACGGCCGATCTCTCGTCGTCAAGTGTCCGGACGGCCATCAGTGGATGGTCGACGCACGCGCCTCGAACTGCACCAAGCCGGACGACGATAAGCACCATTGCTGGGTCCGGCATGGGCGTCCGGAAGACGGCACGCTGCATGTCGACAAGGCAGGAAACACCTGTGCCGCCGGCGCCGGATCGATCCAGACCGGCAAGTGGCACGGCTTCCTGCGTAACGGCTATCTGGTCGAGTAGCGTACCGCGTACCTCCAGGGGCCCGCGTCGCCATGCCCGGCGGCGCGGGCTTTTTTTTGTAAAGCGTCGGAGTAGCGCGGGCTTCAAGTCGTCGGCCTTAGGGTCACGGCAGCGACACAAAGACCGGCGATGGTTGCGGCATGGGGCCCTTGATCATGGGGAAATCATGCCGCCAAACAGCCCAGTTGTCGCCGATCTGGCGCCGTCAGATCCCGAGCTGACCGCGTACGATGAAGAGTGCGTGGTAACCTACCTGCGCCTGCTCGATGCCGATGCGGACGGCGCCGACTGGCGCGAGGTGTCGCGGATCGTCTTGGAAATTGATCCTGACCGTGAGCCCGAGCGCGCCCGCCGCGCGTTCGAAAGTCATCTTGCGCGGGCGAGGTGGGTCGCACGCCACGGCTATCGCCAGCTGCTGCGACGGGGCTGGCCGTCGCATAGCGCATAGGGGAACTTCCGGATCCGGCTCTATTTTGTCGAGGACTTGACCTTCGCAATCACGCGCCGGGCCTCCTCAAGAACCTTGTGGATTGCGTCGACGTCGTAACTGTCGAGCGCGACTTTGAGCATCGTGTCGATGTGCTTTAGCGCTTCATTTTTGCTCATGGCGCTCCCCCAACTGGCCAGTCCTATATAGGACAGAACGCGTCGAGAACAAATTCCACGGGTTTTCCACGCACGTCCCCGCGCGGTTCGTGCATCGTTCTGCGCGATAGCGCCATCACCGCCAAAAAAAGATCAAGAAAATCAACGTTTCGACCGCCCAAAATGGTTGCGGCCAGGCTTTGGGGGAAGCCTGGCCGCGCGCGAACCGGTCTGGGACGGGGAGGGGTGGGGATGTGACCGGGTCGCGAACTCGATTCCTTGTTGCCGCTCAGCGCGAGCTTGCGGTTGAAATTGCGGGGCGGCTGTCACCGAGCGAGACCCACACATTGGGATCGCTCTGCGATTGCCGCTTGACGAAGCGGTAGCCGGTCTCGGTCCAGGCGACGATGCTCTCGTTCTGGTTATCGAGCACGAACTCGCCCTTGTCGGTCTTCACCGTCAGCACCGCGTGGCCTTCGCCCTTCTTGTCGCGAACCACCGTGATCAACAGCGCCGAGCGCGGCCAGCCGGCATCCATCAGCATCTTGCGCTTCAGGAGCACGTAGTCCTCGCAGTCGCCGTAGCCGTCGGTCGGCAACGACCATTTCTCGATCACGCCCCAATGATCCATGTCGGTCATCGGCTTGATGGATTCGTTGACCCACTTGTTGACCCGCACGAGGTCGCGCCAAGCGGTCTGCGACATCACGATGTCGCGTGCTTGCGTCGCGCCGCCGCGGCATTCGGCCGGATTGTCGGCGCAGAATTCGACCCAGCCGATCGGCGAACGCGCAACGTCACCCAGGCTGGCGTAGACCACGTCGCCGGCCTTGGCCGACACGCACGTCGCAAACAGAATGGCGGCAACCGCCAAAACTTTCCCCTGTCCCCTGAACCCAAACATCGTGGCCCCCGTTCTTCTTGTTGGGACCACGTTTCGCACAAAGCTTTTGCGCCGCCGCTAAGTACGCAAAGTAGATTTGACGCGAATACTGGTAAAAGCTGCGGCGAATTCGATCTGTACTTGAATCGAATTCGCGTAAAATTTGAAACAACTGCAATTGATTCAAATTTTATGCATTAACGCGGCAAGCGTTGTGCCAGCGCGGTTTGTTGCGCCAAACGGCGCGGCCGTTAACCGCCGATCGTGCCGGGCCAAACGTGGCGAAGGCGGCCACCGGTGCACCGGAGGCCGCCTTCGCAGGCTGAAAACGGGGGTCTTGGGCGGTTTTTCGCTTTACCTCGCGGTAACGCTCTCTTCGAGGGTTTCCGCGGACTGCTCGTGGACGAACTCGAGCGCGAAGCCTTCCTCGAGGTTTCGCACCACGCGGGCCTGCACCCGGCCGAGCATCACCAGCGATTTCAGCGGCGGGCGGTTCTCGGCGGCAATAGCCGCACC
>NZ_JASGSR010000240.1:0-3588 GCF_040446015.1 Bradyrhizobium sp. INPA03-11B | reverse complement strand
CCTGCGGGCAACGCTTGTCACGGCTATGGCTTTTCCGCATCATTGAGCGCAAGACAACACCGCAAGCAGGGCCTGCCTGATCGCCGGACCCAAGCCAATCAACACGAGGAACGCTGTGGCGGAGAGTGAAAACATCGTCGCCGAGACCGCGGAAAAGATTTTCGCCGATCTCGCGGATGCCCAGACCATCAATCACGACAAGCAGGGCGCGTGGAAGGCGCCGCTGTGGCAGGCGCTGACTGAAGCCGGCCTGCCGCTGTCCTGGGTGCCCGACGATCTCGGCGGTTCCGGCGCCAGCCTCGCGGAAGGTTTTAGCGTCCTCAACGTCGCCGGGCGGCATGCGATCGCTGTTCCGCTGGCCGAAACAATGCTGGCCGGCTGGCTGCTGACGCAGGGCAAGATCGCCTCTCCGGAAGGCGAGATGACCGTGCTGCCGGCAAGTCCGAAGGACCGCGTCACGTTGAATGCCGACGGCAGCCTCTCCGGCCGAGCCCGCGGCGTGCCGTTTGCCAAGGATGCGAAACATTTCGCGGTGCTGGCGAGCGGCAAGGACGGCCTCTCGATCGCGCTGGTTGATGCCGCGAAATGCCGGATCGAATCCAGCACCGGCCTTGGCGGCGATCACAACGATACCGTCACGCTCGACAAGGCGCAGCCGGTCACCACCAATCCGGCGCCGAAGGGTTTCGACCAGACCACGCTGATGCTGATGGGCGGCGTGGTGCGCAGCCTGCAGATCGCGGGCGCGCTGGAGGCGATGCTCGACATCTCCGTGCGCTATTCCAATGAGCGCGTCGCCTTCGAGAAGAAGATTTCCAAGTTTCAGGCGGTGCAGCACAACCTCGCCCGCCTCGCCGGCGAAAATGCCGCGGCGCTGGCCGCCGCGACCTCGGCGGCCGACACCATCGTCAACGCCAAGTCGCTCGACAATGACGCGGTGTTCCTCGAAGCGGCGGCGGCGAAGATCCGCTGCTCGGAAGCCGCCGAGAAAGGCAGCGGCATCGCCCATCAGGTGCATGGCGCGATCGGCTTCACCGTCGAGCACATCCTGCACCGCTATTCGCTGCGGGCGCTGGCGTGGCGCGACGATTTCGGCTCGGAGAGCTACTGGGCGGTCGAGCTCGGCAAGCTCGTCGCCGACCGTGGCGCCGATGAATTGTGGCCGCTGGTGGCTTCGCGCTGAGATCAGGCAGAAAAATCAGGACTGGACATCATGACTGCAGCCCTTCGTTTCGATCCGATCCGCCTGCCCGAGAAATGCGAACAGCTCCGCAAGGAAGTGCGCGCCTTCCTCGCCGAAGAAATCGCCGCCGGCACCTTCGATCCCCACGCGCCGAACCGCGAGGACAATGACGCGCCGGAATTCTCCCGCCGCGTCGGCGCCAAGGGTTGGCTCGGCATGACCTGGCCGAAGAAGTATGGCGGCCAGGAACGCTCGTTCCTCGAGCGTTACGTGGTGACCGAGGAGATGCGGGTGGCGAATGCGCCGACCCGGCGCTTCTTCGTCGCCGACCGTCAGAGCGGGCCGGTGCTGCTGAAATACGCGCCCGAGCACATCAAGATGGACATCCTGCCGCGGATCTGCCGCGGCGAGGTGTGCTTCGCGATCGGCATGAGCGAGCCGAATTCCGGCTCCGATTTGTTCGCGGCGAAGACCCGCGCCACCAAGACCGACGGCGGCTATCTGATCAACGGTACCAAGATCTGGACCTCGTCGGCGCACATCGCCGACTACATGATCGCGATCTTCCGCACCTCGCCGCCGACAAAGGAAAACCGCCGCCACGGCCTGACCCAGTTCCTGGTCAAGATGAAGCAGCCCGGCATCCAGGTGAATCCGATCGGCCAGATCACCGGCCAGTTCGAATTCAACGAGGTGGTGTTCACCGATTACTTCGTGCCCGACGATCACGTGCTGGGCGAGGTCGACGGCGCCTGGAAGCAGGCGACATCAGAGCTCGCCTATGAGCGGAGTGGCCCCGAGCGCTTCCTCGAAACCTATTACGTGCTCACCGAGCTGGTGCGCGCGGTCGGCAAGAACCCGGACACCCGCAGCGCCGAGGGCATCGGCCGTCTGGTGGCGCAGGTGCACACCATGCGCCGCATGTCGGTGTCGGTTGCCGGCATGCTGCAGGCCGGCAAGGAGCCGGTGGTGGAAGCTTCGATCGTCAAGGACATCGGCACGGTGTGGGAGCAGCAGCTGCCGCATCGCGTGCGCGATCTCGCGGCATTCGTCGAGGAGACCGCGACCAACCGCGAGACGCTGGAAAAGCAGCTCGATTTCGCCATCAAGACCGCACCCAAGCTGACGATCCAGGGCGGCACCACGGAAGTGCTGCGCGGCATCATCGCCCGCGGGCTCGGTTTGCGCTGACGACCAATGGGACCGATGATCTCGCCGCAAGCTCTTGCACCTCTCCCTCCGGGAGAGGTCGGCGCGCAGCGCCGGGTGAGGGATCACGGTCCATCGAGAGAGCACAACCCCTCACCCGATTTGCTGGCGCAAATCGACCTCTCCCCTTGGGAGAGGTGACACCTTTGCGCCGAGAGATTGCAGCCTTACCGGAGACAAGACACATGACCAAGTACACTGATATCGGCGTCGAGACCCACGGCCATGTCGGCCTGATCGAAATCCGTAAACCCCCGCTGAACTTCTTCGACGTCGCGCTGATCAACCAGATCGCCGACGCGCTGGAGGAATTCGACAACAACATCGAGATCCGCGCCTCGGTGCTGGCAGCCCAGGGCAAGGCGTTCTGCGCCGGCGCCAATTTCGGCGATCCCGCCCGCCAGGAGCAGGAGGAGCGCGCCAAGAGCGATCCGGCCTCGAACCTGCCGATCAACCATCTCTACGTTCAGGCCGTGCGGATCTTCCGCAACAAGAAGCCGATCGTCGCGGCGATCCATGGCGCCGCGATCGGCGGCGGTCTTGGCCTTGCCGTCTCCGCTGATTTCCGCGTCGCCTGCCCCGAAGCGCGCTTCTCGGCGAATTTTACAAAACTCGGCTTCCATCCGGGCTTCGGCCTCACCACGACGCTGCCGGAGCTGATCGGCAAGAACAATGCCGAGCTGATGTTCTACACCAGCCGCCGCGTCACCGGGGAAGAGGCCTATCGCTGGGGTCTTGCGAACGTGCTGGTGCCGCAGGACCAGGTACGATCAGAGGCGATGAAGCTCGCGCAGGAGATCGCCGAATGCTCGCCGCTCGGCCTGGTCTCGACCCGCGCCACCATGCGCGCCGGCCTCGCCGACCGCGTGCTGGCCGCGACCAACCACGAGTTGGAAGAGCAGACCAAGCTGCGCGCGACCGAAGACTTCAAGGAAGGCGTCAAGGCCACCGCCGAACGCCGCGTCGCGAACTTCAAGGGGCGGTGAGTTTCCACGCGCCGCTCTCTCAACAAGGTCGTCCCTGCGAAAGCAGGGACCCATACGCCGCGGCCCGCGGAAAGGGCACAAGCGGAGGTAATCTTCTTCTTCAACCACGTTCGGTGGTTATGGGTCCCGGCCTTCCAGGCCGTGCGAAAAGTCGGCCCGGCGCGGGGAGTATTGAGTGACCAAGCGCGCGGCTCAGGCTGCGGATGGCCG
>NZ_JASGSR010000023.1:0-90792 GCF_040446015.1 Bradyrhizobium sp. INPA03-11B | reverse complement strand
GTCCGCCTCAACGCAAAAGCACGCGATGCGCGTGCCGCATACGTCAATGCAACTTGACTATCCAGATAGTCGCTCACCCGGATCGCATCTGACGATGCGATCCGACCTCTCCCACAAGGGGACAGGTGAAGGGAAGCGTGATCGCTGTGAGCGATTGCTGCGATCGCAACTAATCATTTTTCACGAACGGCCGGAGGGCCTACGCCATGTCCATGTCAGCCAATGTCGATCATGATCGGCGCCATCATGCCGAGCCGCATCGCGATGCGGGCGGGCCGCTGTGGCTGTCCGCCGCCGCAGGGCTTTGTGCGTCGCTGGTCGGGCTCGGGCTGGCACGGTTTGCCTACACGCCGCTGATCCCGGCTTTGATCGCGGCAAAGTGGTTCACGCCTGCGGAAGCGGTCTATCTCGGTGCCGCCAACCTCGCCGGCTATCTCGCCGGCGCGCTGATCGCGCGCGACCTCGGTGCGCGGATCGGCTCGGTGTGGGCGCTGCGCGGCATGATGCTGCTGGCGGCGATCACCTGCTTTGCCTGCGCGGTGCCGATCTCCTTCATCTGGTTCTTCGGCTTCCGCTTTCTCGCCGGAATCAGCGGCGGCGTGATCATGGTGCTGGCGGCGACCGCGATCCTGCCGCACACCGCGCCAAGCAAGCGCGGCCTGATCGGCGGCGTGATTTTCGCCGGCGTCGGACTCGGTGTTGCCGCGTCAGGCACGCTGGTGCCGCTGTTGCTGCAGCAGGGCGTCAAGCAGGCCTGGTATGGCCTCGGCGTGCTGTCGGCGGTGTTGACCGCGATCAGCTGGAAGGCGTGGCCTGCCGAGGCCCCCGCCGCGCATGGTGCAGCCGAGCCGCGCGTCGCATCGCATGGCGTGCGGTCGCCGTTGGTGATCGCGCTGTGTGTGGAATACGGGCTCAACGCGCTGGCGCTGGTGCCGCATATGGTGTTCCTGGTCGATTTCGTTGCCCGCGGCCTCGGGCAGGGGATCGCGGCGGGATCGCACTATTGGGTGCTGTACGGCATCGGCGCCGTAGTCGGCCCGCTGCTCACAGGACATCTCGCCGATCGTGCCGGCTTCGCGGCGGCGCTGCGCGCGGCGTTCCTGATCGTGGCGGTCGCGGTCGCGCTGCCCGCGGTGACGACCTCACCTGTGGCGCTGATCGTGTCGAGCCTCATCGTCGGCGGCTTCACGCCCGGCATCGTTCCGCTGGTGATCGGCCGTATCCACGAACTGATCCCGCATTCGGCGGCGAGCCAGCGCTCGGCCTGGGCGCAGGCCACCACGACCTTCGCGCTGTTCCAGGCGGCGGGCGCCTACGGCCTGTCCTGGCTGTTCGCGCAGAGCGGCGGCGACTATGCGCTGCTGTTCGTGATCGGCGCGGCTGGCGTGGCCGCAGCGCTCGCGATCGAACTGTTCAGCGTCGTGGCGCGCAGGCGCAAGCGGAGTTAGCCGCGCAGCGCTTTCGTCAAGGCCGCGACGAGGCGGTCGGCATCGGCCTCGTCGTTGTAGACATGCGGCGAGATCCGCATCCGGCCGAGCCGCAGCGCGACGTGGATGTTTTCGGCGGCGAGCCGCGCGATCAATTCCTTCGGGATGCCGCCGGCGATCCCAAGGCTCAGGATATGCGGCGCGCGCACGCTCGAGGCCAGCACGTTGAGCCCGAGTTCACGCACGCCCTCGGCGATCCGTTGCGTCAGCATCGCGAGCCGTTCGCTGACGGCGCCAGCGCCCCAGTCCGCCATCATCTCCATGCCAATCGATGCCATCTCCAGCGTGATGAAATGATCGCGCTCGCCCATGTCGTAGCGGCGGGCGTTGTCGACATAGGCGAGGTCGCCGAAATAGACCGGGTTCTCGGAGTTGACGTTGCGGCGGCCGGCGGAGGTCTGCTCCAGCGGCACGCCGTTCTGGTGACGCTTTGCAACGTAGAGAAAGGCGCGGCCGTAGGGGCCGATCAGCCATTTGTAAGTCGGAAAGATTACCGCGTCCGGATCGAGCTTCGTCACGTCCATCGCGACGACGCCCGCGCTCTGCGTCGCGTCGATCACGAACATTGCGCCAAGCCGACGCAGCGCGGGCTGCACCCTGTCGACGTCGATCATGCCGCCGTCCGACCAGTGCACCGAGGAGATCGAGGCAAGGCCGACCGGCGGCGCGCCCGACCGCTCGATCGTTGCAAGCACCGCCGACGTCCAGTCGCCGTCGGCCGGCTGCCGCACGGTGTCGACGACAAAACCCTGCGCCTCGGCGCGGGCATGCCATTCCAGCACCGGCGAGGAGTGGTCGTTCTCCAGCACGATCACGCGAGTGCCACGCGGAATCGTCAGTGCCTTCGCCACCGTCGCGATGCCGTAGCTGATCGCAGGGATCAGCGCGATGTCGTCCGCATCGGCATTGATCAGGCGGGCCGCCGCGGTGCGGGCGCGCTCATGCTGGCGGCCGGCGAACCCGGCATTGATGGTCCAGGGCTGGCCCTTGCGTCCGACCGCGGCGCGGCCGGCCTCTAACGTCTTCAGCGGCAACGGGCTGTAGGACGCCGAGTTCAGGTAGCAGACCTCGCGTGGGATCTCGAACAGATGGCGCTGGGAGGGAAGCATGTCGTCTCGTGGCTGGGAGTGCAGATGATGTCGCGATGCGGACGAGCGCGCGCTCAGCCGTCATACTGGTCCGGCCCCATCGCCCAGGGCGCCTGGTCGTAGCCGTTGGCGAAGGTGCGGTTGGTCTGGTCAGGATTGCGGTTGACCAGCGGCCGCAGATACATCGGGTGGGTGGCGCTGCGCACCTCGTGCTCGACGGTGAACAGATGCCGGCCGTCACGGGGATCGACGATGTCGCAGAAGCGGTACTGGTACTGATTGTCCTCGCGCGAGACCAGATTGCGCGCGCGCAGCCACCTGTAGGGGCCCGAGAAGTCCGTGATGTAGATCTGGACGTGATGGCCGTCGAACTCGCCCTGCGCCCGATCGGTCTCGCGGAATTGCAGATACTGGTCCTTGCCGACCTTTGCGCGCGCGACGACGCTGTCGCCGTTCACGACGCTGGCGGGGATGCCCATGATCTCGGGATAGAACCGGCTGATCGCTTCGGCCGTGCCGCGCGGCACGTCGAACTCGACATAGGGCATTCCGAGCGCGATGCGCCCAAACCGCTCGGCGTCCGGTTCAAAGCAGCGCAGGCGGTTGCCCCAGGGGCAAATGGCCTCGACGTGATCGTTGTGCTCGCGATAGCTGAACGCGGTGCCTTCGAGCTTGGGTGCGACCGCGGCGAGGCGCTGCAACAGGGCCTGCCGCCCAGCGATCACGATCGCCGTGTGGCCGCGCAGCACCTGTGGCCTGCCGCTCGGCAGATGAAACTGGCTGCGGCCGGCATTCACCCACATGTTGCTGTCGGAGACCATCAGATAGGGATCGCGGGTCAGCCCTATGCCGGCGACATAGAACAGCGTGGCGAGGCGCTGGTCCGGCACCTGCACATTGACATGCTCGAGATGGATGGCGTTGCCGAGATCTTCTGCGGCGCGGTCGAATGGCTGCACGGCACGGCTCCCTGGATGCGGTGCCGCGCATGATAGTGCAACGGCACGGCCGATCCAGCGAGCAGGCCATGAATGTTTGGCGGGGCTACCCCCCGTAACTCTGCACCAGGCTGCCGGCGACCAGCGTCATTGAAGGGAGGGACTTGTGGATAAGTTGCCTGTCGCTGCCATTTCCCGAAGAATGGCTACCAACCAGAGTAGATCCTCACTCTTGATCTCTGCACCGAGATCGCCATGAACGAGCTGATTGCGGAGGTCCGATAGAACCCTCATACGGTCAGCCTCCGCGGGGGTCAGCAACCCTTCTTGGCTTAATATCTGGACCAAGCGCCCCGGTGTTTGCGGCCGATCGAACGTCTCTGCGATCGAGGCTCTTCCCTCCGCCTCGAATGTTGCCCACGCAAGCAAAAATGCTGGACGCAAAGCGTTTAATTGTTCTAGCCGTTCGATCTCCTCAATCGCATCGTCGATCGTTTCGCGGGACTGCACGGGGATAGTTTTAGGCGACGATGTCGGCGTCACGAGCAGAATTTTGAGTTCCCACTCCCGTTGCTTTGCAAAGAGCGCAGCCACGTCTTTGAGCTTTTCACTTCCCAAAGATCTCGCTACTTCCAATACGATCTTCTTGCCATGACCAGTCGCTACTGCGTCCGGCACGTAGTCACCAAGAAATTCAGGAACGAGAGGAGCGCGAGGCTGAATGAAAACATCGTACCCTTCGGATTCAAGCCGCGCGATCTCGCGCTGTAGCACCTGCTCTTCGGTCGCGGTGTTACTCATCGCAAGTCCTCGAATGGGTCGTTGGACACTCGTACATAGAGCACTGGCTTAGGCCCGGTAATCGCGTCGATGACAGTGGCCGATGGATTTGAAAAACTAAAGACGTTACCAGGTTCGAATTTCTGAACCAGGACGCGTTCGACCTGTACATCGTCGAGATAAATATGGGCGTTAAGGGCGTCCAACACAAGCTTCACAATGTTGTCGACGTCTCCCGCCATCGCTTCATTTGGCAGATAGTAAAGTGTCACAGCAATGCGCTGGTCGGAAGCGAAATGAGGCTGAGGAATAACGGGTATGCTGGCCGCCTTAACGCGATCCTTCCAAGCTTCCCGCGAATCCACGCTTTTGGCTTGGGCAGAGACTGGCGTTCCATAAACGAGAAACTCTATCGGAAATATGATTTCCATTCACCCTGCTCAAACTTCACGAGCATGCTAGCGAGGGACTCTTCGTTGTCAATTCAGGACAAATGTGCCCGTCGGTCGCAGACGCCTTCGTAGGCCCGGGTTCAATTGCGATTGCTACCCCCCGTAGCTCTGCACCAAGCTGCCGGCGACCAGCGCCCAGCCGTCGACCAGGACGAAGAAGATCAGCTTGAACGGCAGCGAGACTACCACCGGTGGCAGCATCATCATGCCCATCGACATCAGCACCGAGGCGACCACGAGGTCGATGATCAGGAACGGCAGAAACAGCAGGAAGCCGATCTCGAAGGCGCGCTTGAGCTCGGAGATCATGAAGGCCGGCACCAGGATGCGCAGCGACATCTCCTCCGGCGTCGCCGGCGGCGGCTCGCCGGAGAGGTCCATGAACAGCTTCAGGTCCTTCTCGCGGACGTTCTTCTGCATGAAGCCGCGCAGCGGGACCGAGGCGCGCTGCAACGCGTCCTCAACGCCGATCTGGTTGGCGACCAGCGGCTTGATGCCGTCGTCATAGGATTTCTGCAGCACCGGTCCCATCACGAAGGCGGTGAGGAACATCGCAAGCGCGATCATCACCGAGTTCGGCGGCGCAGTCGCGGTGCCTAGCGCAGTACGCAAGAGCGACAGCACGACCACGATGCGCGTGAACGACGTCATCATGACCAGGATCGACGGCGCGATCGACAGCACCGTGAGCAGCGCGATCAGCTGGATCGCGCGCTCGGTCACGCCGCCATTGCCGCCGCCGAGGTTGATGGAGATGTCCTGCGCCATCGCCGGATCGGCGAAGGATCCGGCGGCGATCAGGACAGCGATGAAAAAAACTCTACGCGGGACTGCCCGAAACCTCACGAAGGATTCTTCGGTCGGCCGAGCAGCGATGCCATCTCGTCCTCGAGATTCTCGAACCCGCTCTTCTGTCCGCCGGCGGGCGGGGCGGGTGGTTCGCTGCGCGGCGCGCGGACCGGCGGCGCCTCGGGCGCGACCGGCGGTGCGACGGTCTCGCCGGCGCCGGTCGGGCGGCGCAGTGCGGCCTCGAGCCGCTGCGCCATCTCGGCGAGATTGGCATCGGCGTTCGATGCGGGCGGCGCGGCCGGCGGCGCCTGGGTTGCGACCGGCGGCGGAGCAGGCGGTGGCGGGGGCGGCGGTGTCACGGCACGCTCGGGCGCGCGCAACGGCGGCGGCGCCTTCGGCGGCTCGGCACCGCGCGGCGGACGCGGGACGACGGGTTCGGAACGCGGCGGCAGGCGCGGCGGCATCGGATCGGGCCGCGGTTCGCCACGGTCGGGCGTGAAGCCGGTAAGCGGATCACTGCGGCGTTCGGCGATCGGCGGCGGGGGCCGGCGCAGCTCGTCGGCGAAAGAGGGCCGTGCCTGTCGCGGCGGCAATTCGGGCTCGGGAAGGTCGAAATTGTCTGACCGGGCGGCCTCGCTCTCGTTCCAGGCGGCATCCGGCAGCGGCGCCACGCGCGGTGGGGCGGCGTCGGTTGCGACGGCCGGGCGGCTCGACATCTGATCGCGGCCGGGCATGGCGCGCACGATGTTCGGCTCGACGACGATGTCGGTGGGGCCACCGATCATCAGGAGATGCTCGATGTTGTCGCGGCGGACCAAGACCAGGCGGCGGCGGCCGTCGACGGCGGCCGCGTCAATCACCGCCAGGCGGGGCATGCGGCCGCGATTGGCGTTGGCGCCGAGCCGGTTTCCAGCGAAGCGGCGGACGAGCCATGCGGTGACGCCGATCAGCGCCAGCACGACGACGAACGCCAAGACGAATGTAATGACCTGCATATTGGAGTCCCCGGCCATCTTGGCCTTCCTCAGCTTCCGCCATCAACGGGCGCGGATTGATAGGTGCGGTTTTACGCAGCGAATCGCGCCCGAGATTCGCCTTATTTCTTAATTCCCAGCGGCTTGCAGCCGACTGTTCTATTAATAAACCAAGAATCGCTTGTCCCAAAACGACTTCTCAGCGCCCCACGCTGTCTCGGTTTGTGCTGGTTAACGCAGCATTCGTGGCGAAAATGCGCTCGCAGGCCGCAGTTGCGGCGTTCTCCACGGATCCGTCCGGCATTTTAACCAGCCGTTAACCATACACCGGGCAAATTCTGCCTACCTCGGGAGGTCCCAGAGGTTAACGGAGCCGCGGCGATGGCCATGAACGATCTCCCGATCCTGTCGGCGTTGCGCACCAAGATGCAGTGGCACCAGGAGCGCCAGCGGGTGCTCGCCGAGAACATTTCCAATTCAGACACGCCGAATTTCCGGCCGCGCGACCTGGTCGAGCCGAAGTTCGACAAGGGCGGCGCCACCGTCGGCGGCGGCATGGGGACGCTGCCGATGATGCAAACCAGCGCCACCCACATGGCGGCCTCCGGCGCACCCGACACCTTCGACAATGATCGCGGCAAGAGCGGGTTCCAGACCCGTCCCGCCGGCAATGCGGTCAATCTGGAGGAGCAGATGCTGAAAGTGTCGGCCAACCAGATGGACTTCGCCGCCGCCACGTCGCTCTACAGCAAGAGCTTGCATCTGCTGAAAACCGCGATCGGCAAGGGTTAGGGCATGATCCGGAAAAGTGTGAAGCGGTTTTCCGAGAAGATCATGCCCAAACCTGAAAAGGCTTAACGACGGCAGGAGGATCCCATGGCAGATGGAACAAGCGATTTCGCCCGCTCGATGAGCATCGCGACTTCCGGCCTGCGCGCGCAGGCGGGGCGGATGCGGGTGATCTCGGAAAATATCGCCAACGCCGATTCGACGGCGCAGACCGAAGGCGGCGATCCCTATCGCCGCAAGGTGCCGACGTTCTCCTCCGCGCTCGATCGCTCGCTCGACGCCCAGGTCGTGACGCTCGGCCGGATCCGGCCCGACCAGTCGTCGTTCCGCATCAAGCACGAGCCGGGCAATCCCGCGGCGGACGCCTCCGGCAACGTGAAGTATCCGAACGTCAATTCGATGGTCGAAATGACCGACATGCGCGACGCCCAGCGCTCCTATGAGGCGAACCTCAACATCATCAGCGCGACGCGGCGGATGATCCAGCGCACGCTCGACATCCTCAAGTCCTGACGCAACAAGAACAGGGAACGTAACTCATGGCTACCCCGACAGTCGCCGCCAACGCCTATGCCAGTCTCGCGAAGATGATGGAGCGCGGCGGCGCCGAGAAGGCCGGGCAGGCCGTCGCCGGCCCGTCCTTCAGCGCACTGCTGAAGGACTCCGTCGGCAGCGTGCTGGAAGCAGGCAAGAAGTCCGACGCGCAGACCATGGCGATGGCGTCCGGCAAGGCGAATGTGATGGACGTGGTGACGGCGGTCGCCGACACCGACGTCGCGGTGTCGACGCTGGTCTCGGTGCGCGACCGCGTGATCCAGGCCTATGAAGACATCATGAAGATGCCGATCTGACGTCCGTCAGGACGTCATCCCGGGGCGATGCGCAGCATCGAACCCGGGATCTCGAGATTCCCCGATACGCAATTGCGCATCGGGGGGTCGCTTCGCGCCCCGGAATGACGAAACAACCAACAGCGAGAAAACAACAATGACCGGCCCTGAAACTCTCGACGTGGCACGCGATGCGATCTGGACGATCGTGATCGTGTCGTCGCCCCTGATGGTGGTCGGCCTCGTGGTCGGCGTCGTGGTGTCGCTGTTCCAGGCACTGACCCAGATCCAGGAGCAGACGTTGGTGTTCGTGCCGAAGATCCTCGCGATCTTCGTCACATTGCTGCTGGCGCTGCCGTTCATGGCGGATTCGCTCAGTAGCCACATGATGCGGATTTCGTCGCGAATCATCGGCGGTTGATGCACTAATGCCGCGGTCATGCGCATCGATGTCTCCCTGCTGCCGGCGCTGGCCGCAATTTTCGTGCTGGTCTTCGCGCGCGTGGGCGCGATGGTGATGCTGCTGCCCGGTTTCGGCGAGAGCAACATCCCGGCGCGGGTCAAGCTGTCGATCGCGCTGCTGCTGACGCTGATCATCCTGCCCCTGCATCGCAATGCCTATCATGTCGACCTGACGTCGATCTCCTCGCTCGGCGTCCTGATGGTGCATGAGCTCATCATCGGCATCGTGCTCGGCGCGACCGCGCGGGTGACGCTGTCGGCGCTCAATGTCGCGGGCTCGGTGATCGCACAGCAGCTCGGCCTCGGCTTCGTCACCGCCGTCGACCCGACCCAGGGCCAGCAGGGCCAGATCATCGGCAACTTCCTGACCATTCTCGGCCTGACGCTGCTGTTTGCCACCGACAGCCACTATCTCGTCATCGCGGCGCTGAGCGAGAGCTACCGCATCTTCTCGCCGGGCGAGATCATGCCGACCGGCGACGTCGCTGCGCTTGCGACCAACGCATTCTCCGCCGCCTTCAAGATCGGCCTGCAATTGTCGGCGCCGTTCCTGGTGTTCGGCCTCGTCTTCAACATCGGGCTCGGCGTGCTGGCGCGGCTGATGCCGCAGATGCAGGTCTACTTCGTCGGCGTGCCGCTCTCGATCATGGTCGGCTTCCTGATCTTCGCCGTCGTGCTCGCGGCGATGATGAACACCTATTTCGACTACTTCAACGGCGTCATGCGCCAGCTCGCTCCGATGAACTAGAGCGTTTTCGAGCGAAGTGGGAACCGGTTCGCGTGAAGAAGACGCGTCAAAAATAGGGACCTAGAACATGATGCGATCAAGTCGCATCATGTTCTAGGGAGAGAAGATGGCCGACGATACCGAAGACAAAACAGAAGACCCTACGCAAAAACGTCTCGACGAAGCCCTTGAGAAAGGCGACGTCGTCAAGAGCCAGGAGGTCAATACCTGGTTCATCATCGCCGGCGCCACGCTGGTGCTGTCGACCTTCTCGGGCTCGATCGGCGGCGGCATCTTGATGCCGCTGCGCAATTTGATCGCCAATTCATGGATGATCCGCACCGACGGCGCCGGCCTGCTGCAACTGACCCAGACGCTCGGCTACGCCGTGGTCGCCGCGATCGGCGTGCCGTTCCTGATGCTGGCGCTGGCCGCCGTCGCGGGCAACATGATCCAGCATCAGCTGGTGTGGTCGGGCGAGCAGCTCAAGCCGAAATTCTCCAAGATCTCGCCGGCTGCCGGCTTCAAGCGGCTGTTCGGCAAGCAGGCGGTGGCGAACTTCCTGAAAGGCCTGTTCAAGCTGATCGCGCTCGGCGTCGTGATGGTCATGGTGCTGTGGCCCGATCGGATGCGGATGGAATCGTTCCTGCGGGTCGATCCGGCCGAGCTGCTGCCCGCCATCACCAGCATGACGGTGCACCTGATGGCGGCAGTGGTCGCGATCCTCGCCGCGGTCGCGATCGCCGACTACTTCTTCCAGTACCGGACCTGGTACGAGCGTCACAAGATGTCGCTGCAGGAGATGAAGGAGGAGTTCAAGCAGTCGGAAGGCGACCCGCACGTCAAGGGCAGGATCAAGCAATTGCGGGTCCAGCGCGCCAAGAAGCGCATGATGGCCCAGGTTCCGAAGGCCTCGGTGATCATCACCAACCCGACCCACTATTCGGTCGCGCTGGCCTACGACCGCAGCATGTCGGCGCCGATCTGCGTCGCCAAGGGCGTCGACGTCCTCGCGTTCAGGATCAGGGAGATCGCCAAGGAGCACGATATTCCGATCGTGGAGAACGTGCCGCTGGCCCGGGCGCTCTATGCCACCGTCGACATCGACAAGGAAATCCCGGTCGAGCACTATCATGCGGTTGCCGAAATCATCGGCTACGTGATGCGGCTGAGGCGCGGCCTGTCCGGCCTGCGTCAGTAAGGGGCGGAAAACCGCCTGAAATGCGCGTAACTTGCGAAATTGCCGCCTGATGGACTTGCGTTTTCGGGTCCGATTCAGGCACTCAGGGGCAAGGTGGCCGGCCGGTCGCCTTCGTGATGCAGACGAGCCATGTCTCTCCAGATGACCGCCGATAGCAACGATCCTCCCGTGACCGAGCCGTTCGTGGCTCACGGGCCAGCCCGGCGGAGCGGGAGCATCCTGCTGGTGGTGCTGATCGCGATCGGCATCGTCGCGGTGGCGGTCTGGCTCATGACCATCGGCCGCACCCAGGCGCAGCCCTATATCCTCGGCGTGCTGGCGCTGCTCGCCACCGCCGGGCTGTTCAACCTGTTCGCCTTGGCCGCAGGCATCATCCGCTTCTCCGACCGCGCCACCGACGATCCGGTGATGGCGCGGATCGCCGACCAGGCCCAGGAGGGGCTGGTTGTCACCGACTCCCGCGGCCATGTGGTCTATTCCAACGCCGCCTACCTGACGCTGACCGGTGCGGCCGGGCCGCAGGACGTCCGTCCGGTCGAGCGCGTTTTCATCGGCAACCCCGACGTCTCCGAAGCCGTGTTCCGCCTCCTGAAGGCCGCGCGCGAGGGCAAGCGGCAGCAGGAGGAGGTCCGTGTCGCCGGGCACGACGCCGGGCAAAGTGGTGGACAAGGCCGCTGGCTGCGGCTGCGGGTGCGTCCGCTCGGCGAGGGCAAGCGCGACGCCAGATATGCGGTGTGGTCGATCGCCGACATCACCCGCGACCGCGAGCGCCAGGAAGACGTGTTCCAGGAGCTGCGGCACGCGATCGAATATCTCGATCACGCGCCTTGCGGCTTCTTCTCGGTCAATCCGGCCGGCGAGATCGCCTATGTCAACGCCACGCTGGCCAATTGGCTTGATTACGATCTGGCCGAGATCGGCTCGGGCGGACTGAAGCTGACCGATATCGTGTCGGGCGACGGCGCGGCATTGTTGACCTCGATCGCGGCCGTGCCGGGTGAGGTCAAGACCGAGGTATTCGACATCGACCTGCGCATGCGCGGCGGCAAGACCGTGCCGGTGCGGCTCTATCACAAGCTCGCCTTCGGCGCCGACGGCGCAGCGGGCGCCTCGCGCACGCTGGTGATCAGTCGCGCTCGCGACGAGCGTTCCGATCCGGAGCGCGCCGCCGAGGTGCGTTTCATGCGCTTCTTCGACCATACGCCGATGGCGATCGCGACCGTCGACCGCGGCGGCAACGTGGTCGGCGCCAATGCGCGCTATGCCAAGCTGGCGCAGGGGCTGAATGGCGACGGCGGCGCGGCCAAGTCGATCTTCCGGGCGGTCAATCCGCGCGACCGCGGCCTCCTGATCGCCGCGATCAACCAGGCGGCCGAAGGGCAGGGCGATATCGCGCCGGTCGAGGTGATGCTGGACGGGCCCAAGGAACGTTTCGCCCAGTTCTTCGTCACGACCGTCGAGAAGGACGAGCGCGACGCCGAGACCGCGATCGTCTACATGCTCGAGATCACCGAACGGCGGGCGCTGGAAAACCAGATCAACCAGTCGCAGAAAATGGAGATGGTCGGCCAGCTCGCCGGCGGCATCGCGCACGACTTCAACAACGTGCTGTCGGCCATCATGATGGCCAACGACTTCCTGCTGAACGCGCACAAGCCGACCGACCCGTCGTTCCAGGACATCATGCAGATCAAGCAGAACGCCACCCGCGCCGCGACGCTGGTGCGGCAGCTGCTGGCGTTCTCGCGTCGCCAGACGCTGCGGCCGCAGGTGCTCGATCTCGGCGATGCCTTGAGCGATCTCACCATGCTGCTGCGCCGGCTGATCGGCGAGAAGGTCAAGCTCGACCTCGTGCACGGCCGCGATCTGTGGCCGGTGAAGGTCGACGTCTCGCAATTCGAGCAGGTGGTGGTCAATCTCGCGGTGAACGCCCGCGACGCGATGCCCGACGGCGGCAAGCTGATCATCCGCACCGCCAATGTACCGACCGAGGAAGCAGCCCAGCTCGCCAACAAGGGCATGCCGGCGGCGGACTATGTGAAGATCGAGATTTCGGACACCGGCACCGGCATTCCGCACGAGATCATCGACAAGATCTTCGAGCCGTTCTTCTCGACCAAGGAAGTCGGCAAGGGCACCGGCCTCGGCTTGTCGACGGTCTACGGCATCGTCAAGCAGACCGGCGGCTTCGTCTATGTCGATTCCGTGCCGGGCGGCGGCACCACGTTCCGGATCTATCTGCCGCGGCATCGCCAGGAGCAGGAGGTCGCGCCGGAGGCGCAGGCCGGCAACGGCGCGGCAAAGGAAACCGCAGCCGGGGCGGATGCCGCCAAGCCAAAGCCCGATCTCACCGGGCAGGGCACCATCCTGCTGGTCGAGGACGAGGATGGCCTGCGCTCGCTGAATGCGCGCGGTCTGCGTTCGCGCGGCTACAGCGTGATCGAGGCGGCGAACGGCGTCGAGGCGCTCGAGGCGTTCGAGGAGAAGAACGGCGCCGTCGATCTCGTCGTCTCCGACGTCGTGATGCCGGAGATGGACGGGCCGACGCTGCTGAAGGAAATGCGCAGCCGCAATGCCGAGCTGAAGATCATCTTCGTCTCCGGCTATGCCGAGGATGCGTTCGAGAAGAGCCTGCCGGAGAACCAGCAGTTCGCCTTCCTGCCGAAGCCGTTCACGCTGACGCAGCTGGTCGCCGCGGTGAAGGAAACCATGACGGCGAACTAGCCGGTTGCCGCCGCAACTGCCTTCGCATCTCGCAAGTGCGAGGTGAAATTCCACTGCAACTGCGATTGAAACCGGGCCTCATCTCGCGCTAGGACGCGTTGTCGCGGTCACAAGGCCCATAGTGTCACATCGCCGCGACCGAGGGCCGCAGCCGCGGTTCCCGTTTCCCGCTTCACTTTTGTCAGACCCTGCCCATCTTAGGGGCGTTTCCCCATGCCGGGGAATCCTTTGAGGAAACCAACATGAATTTCTCGCAACGCACGCGTGGAATTGTTCGGGCGATTGCCGTCGCGATGGCGCTGGCGCTGCCCGTGATGATGACCGTTTCGGCGGCCGACGCCCGCGTTGGCGGTGGCGGCTCGCGCGGCTCGCGGACATTCTCCGCGCCGCCCTCGACCAACACCGCGCCCGGCTCGGTTGCGCCGCTGAACCGCACCTTCAGCCAGCCTGGTAGCCCGGGTATGAACTCGCCGGCTGCTGCGAACTCCGGCGGCCTGTTCGGCCGCGGCGGAATGGGGCGCGGTCTGCTCGGCGGCCTCGCTGCGGGCTTCCTCGGCGCCGGCCTGTTCGGCATGCTGTCCGGCGGCGGCCTGTTCTCGGGTCTCGGCGGCCTGTCGTCGATGCTCGGCCTGCTGCTGCAGATCGGCCTGATCGTGCTCGTGGTCCGGCTCGCGATGTCGTGGTGGCAGCGCCGCAATGCGCCGGCCGCCGCTTACGCTGGCGGACCCGACGTCGGCCCCGGCCCGCAGGCGAATGCCCGCTCGGGCTTCGGCTTTGGCCTCGGCGGCGGATCGAACGCGCCGGTCGAGATCGCGCCTGCCGACTATGAGACGTTCGAGCGGCTGCTCGGCGATATCCAGACCGCGTGGTCGAACGAGGACATCGCGAAGCTGCACACGCTCGCGACGCCGGAAATGGTGTCGTACTTCTCCAGGGATCTCGAGGAGAACAAGGCGCGCAACGTCACCAACAAGGTGACCAATGTGAAGCTGCTGCAGGGCGATCTCGCAGAAGCCTGGCGCGAAGGCGACAGCGAATATGCGACCGTCGCAATGCGCTACTCGCTGGTCGATACGATGCTGGAGCGCGGCACCGGCCGTCAGGTCAGCGGCGGGCAGCCGGAAGAGGTCACCGAGGTCTGGACCTTCGTGCGCCAGCGCGGCGGCAACTGGGAGCTTTCGGCGATCCAGCAGACCAACTGACCGATGGTCTGACATGACGAACACAAGGCGCCGCGGCATCGTCCGCGGCGCTTTTGTTTTGTGCGTTCATTGCCGTGTCGCGGCGCCGGAATATCCGGACCGGCCGCGGGTTGATGTCAGCGGACCATAACAACCATCGGGAGGATGGAATGAAGTTTGCAAAAATCGCGGTTCCCGCCTGTCTTGCGTTCGTCGTCATGGCGGCGCCGCCGGCTGGCGCGCAGACCGCCGACACCAGCTTCTTCGTGACCAGTAACGGCATCGGCAATGGCGGCAATCTCGGCGGCCTCGCCGGCGCTGACAATCATTGTCAGACCCTGGCGCAGGCCGCGGGCTTCGGTGCGCCGAAGACCTGGCGCGCCTATCTCTCGACCCACGCGGCCGACGGCAAGCCGGCGGTGAATGCGCGCGATCGCATCGGCAAGGGTCCGTGGCAGAACGTGAAGGGCGTGGTGGTCGCCAAGGACGTCGCCGATCTGCACAGCGCGAGCAACAATCTCACCAAGCAGACCGCCTTGTCCGAGAAGGGCGATGTCATCAACGGTGTCGGCGACACGCCGAACCGCCACGACGTGCTGACGGGATCGCAGGCGGACGGGACTGCGTTTGCGGCCGGTGAGGACCGCACCTGCAAGAACTGGACAAGCAGCACGCAGGGCGCTGCGATGGTCGGGCATTTCGACCGCAAGGGGCTGCGCGACGACGAGCCGTCAAAATCCTGGAACACGTCGCATCCCTCGCGCGGCCCCGACGGCGGCTGCTCGCAGGCCGATCTGAAGAGCACCGGCGGCGACGGCCTGCTGTACTGCTTCGCGGCGAATTGAGAGGGAGTGCGGGTGCAGTCTGAACCTCTGCGCGTGCATGTCCGTCATTGCGAGGAGCGATAGCGACGAAGCAATCCATCTATCCGCGTATGCCGCACGATGGATTGCTTCGCTTCGCTCAGAATGACAGGTGAGCGGCGGCTCAGCGCTTCTTCCGCTTGGCGGTGTTCTTCACTGTCTTCTTGGCCGTCTTCTTTTTCTTCGCGGTTTTCTTCTTTTTCGCGAAATAGGCCTCGACCTTCTTCGAGGAATGTCCGACCTCGGCGACCGCGGCCTTGAGCCGGGCAGGGGTCACCTTGAACTTCTTCGACCAGTAGCGGACCTCGTAGGGCTCGCTGATCGCGATCCGGGCGCGATCGGCGGCCATGTGGCGCTGCTCCTTGAAATAGGCTTCCGCCTTCTTCGCGGAGTGCCCGACCTTCTTGACGGCGGCCTTGAGCTTCGCCGGCGTGACCTTGAACTTCTTGGACCAGTACGCAACTTCGTAGGACTCGCTCAACGCGATCAGGGCGCGATCCTGTGCGCCCCGCTTCTTCTTGTTGTCCGCCATCAGTTGATCCTTCATCGAAGACTCGATGTTGGAACCTTAGCAGTCTGCGCGCAGTTCGGACAGGCGGCCGGCGTGCGATGGACGATTGGGCCGCGGTGCGGCTACGATCGCGATGAAGCGCAACGACGCTGCGAAGTTTTCGGAGGTAAGTGCATGCACTATCAGCTTTACTACTGGCCGATGATCCAGGGCCGCGGTGAATATGTCCGCCTCGCACTCGAGGATGCGGGCGCCGGCTACACCGACGTCGCGCGCGGCAAGGGCGGCACCGGCGCCATGATGAAGATGATGGACGTGCACAAGGGCACGCCGCCCTTTGCGCCGCCGTTCCTCAAGGCCGGCAGTCTCGTGATCGGACAGACCGCCAACGTCCTGCTTTATCTCGGGGCGCGTCACGGCCTGGCGCCGAAGGCGGAGGCGGGGAAGCTCTGGGTGCACCAGCTGCAACTGACGATCACGGACTTCGTGCTGGAGATTCACGATACCCATCATCCGCTCGGCCCGTCGCTGTATTACGAGGACCAGAAGGCGCCGGCCAAGAAGCGCACGGAGGAGTTCTGGGCGTCGCGGGTGCCGAAATATCTCGGTTATTTCGAGGACCTGGTCGCGGCGAACGGCGGTGCCTTCGTCACCGGACGCCGGATCACCTATGTCGACCTGTCGCTGTTCCAGATCGTGGAAGGCCTGCGCTACGCCTTTCCGAAGCGCATGGCCGCGTTCGAGAAGAACGTCCCGCGCCTGATCGCGCTGCGCGATCGCGTCGCCGGGCGGCCGAACATCAAGGCGTATCTGGCGAGCGAGCGGCGGATTCCGTTCAACGAAGAGGGGATTTTCCGGCGCTACAAGGCGCTGGATTTGTGATAGTCACCGGCTCTTCCCATCCACCGGCGTCATCGTGATCTTCGACAGGTCGATGCCGTCGATGCAGCTGACATTCAGCGCCACGATGTCGGAGCCGTCGGGTTTCTTGCCGCGCGCGAACACGTCGACGCCGCAATCGACGCAGAGCTGGTGGCGGATCGCATGGCGGTTGAAGAGATATTCCTTCAGGTTCTCGGCGCCGGCGCGGAGCTGGAAGCTGGACGGCGGCATGAACACGAAGTGCAGTCCCTTCTTGGTGCAGATCGAGCAGTTGCAGGCGGTCACCATGGCCATGTCGGTGGTGCATTCGAAGCGCACCTGGCCGCAATGGCAGCCGCCGGTGTAGATCTTGCTCTCTGCCATGACGGTCGGTCCCTCACCACAGTCCGGGCACCAGACGATAGCGCACCCGCGCCGCATAGTCAGCATAGCCCGACAATCCCGCCATCAGCGTGCGCTCCTCGATCCCGGTGCGGAACGCGAACATCGCGAAGAACACCGGCACGAAGGCGAGGCCCCACCAGGAGCCGAGCGTCAGCGGCACGCCGATGAAGAACAGCATCACGCTCGCATACATCGGATGGCGGACCAGCGCGTAGGGACCGGTCGAGATCACGTGATGGTCGCGCTCGGTCTGTACCTTGACGACCGGTGCTGCGAACGAATTGGTGCGGAACACCCACAGGATCAGCACGGTCGAGAGCAGATACAGCGCGAGGCCGAGCACGATCAGCGGCACGCCGGCATTGGCGCCGCCGAAGCGGCGATCGAGCCCCATCGCGACGAACCACAGCACCGCGATGACCAGGAACACCAGCATGAAGCGCTTGTCCTCGGCGGGCTGGCCCTCGCGTGTGGTGAGACGCATACGCTCGGCCAAGAGGCCGGGATCGACCTTGGCAAGCCACAGCCCGCAGGCCGGGCCGATCAGCGCTGAGGCGATCAGGTAGGCCCAGGCGCCGGGCCAGTGCAGCGTGCCGGCGAACGCAAACAGCAGCGCGGCCATGGCGAGGACGAAGAACGTATTCTGCAGGAGGAGCTTTGCGATCATGGGTGGCTCCGTCATTCCAACAGTGATTATCGCACTGTTTCTCCGGCAAACATGCGACCGCAGCCATCAACTTTCGGAGCAGGCGAGGTGTTCCAGCGCCGCAACTGCATCGCTTCTGCATTGACAATCGTATAAGCAATCGCTTATATATTCGCATGACCAGCGCCATGCAGCTGACCAATGTGCTCAAGACCCTTGCCGACCCGACGCGGCGGGCGGTGTTCGAGCGGATTATCCGGGAGGGCGAAGTCGCCGCGACCGGGCTGGTGCAGGGCTCAAAGGTGTCGCAGCCGGCGGTGTCGCAACATCTGCGCGCGCTGCGCGATGCCGGGCTCGTCGCCGAGCGGCGCGAGGGCCGGCACATCCATTATCGCGTCGCGCCGAAGGGGCTCAGCCCGCTGATCGACTGGCTCGGCCATTACGAGACGTTCTGGGCCGAGCGCTTCGCAAATCTGGAACGGTTGTTGAAGGAGAGTGAGTGATGGGTGAGACGCACGCGATCACGGTCGAGAAAGTGCTGCCTTATGCCGCCGACAGGATCTGGCGGACGTTGACCACGAGCGAATTGCTGATGAAATGGCTGATGCCGAACGATTTTCAGCCGAGCGTCGGACATCGGTTCAATTTCCGCACCAAGCCGATGGGCGACTGGGACGGCGTCGTGCATTGCGAGGTGCTGGATTGCGATCCGCCGCGCCTGCTGCGCTATTCCTGGAAGGGCGGCGCCGACACCAACCCGGACCACGGCTCGAAGCTCGACTCGGTCGTCACCTGGACGCTGACGCCGGTCGAGGGCGGCACGCAGGTCCGCATGGTGCATGACGGCTTCGTGTTCCCCGGCAACCGCTTCGCCTTCGACATGATGAGCCCCGGCTGGGGCAAGATCGTCGATGCGATCGGGCGGGTCACCGCGGAAGCCTAGATTCTAGTTTTGACGCGTTTTCTTCACGCGAACCGATACCCACTTCGCTCGAAAACGCTCTAACGGATCACTCGTTATTGCCGCGGCGGACGGTGATCGAGGCGTCGGTCCTGTTGCGCGTGCATTCGAGGTTGAGGCGGCGATAGCGCATGTTGATGGTATTGCCGCGGAGGATGCCCATGCGCTTCAGGCAGCGTGAGGTGCCTGTGGTGGCGTCGTCCTTCGGCACGGTGAAGATCAGTGCGGTGGCGGAGCCGACCAGGTTGAAGAACTCCGGCTTCATCTTGCGGTCGGTCTTGGCATAGAGCTCGATCGCATAGTCCTTGCCGCGGCAGCCGAGCGACAATTCCTTGGCGGCCGGATGTGTGAGGTATGTGATGTTGGCGGCGCTGAAATTGACCTTCAGCCCGTCGATCTGGCCGGCGAGCTGCTTTGCGATGTCCACGCAGGGATCGGCATGCGCGGGTGCTGCGGCGAAAGCCGGCGCCAGCGCGATCAGCGCGGCGGGCAGGGTGGAGCGGATGCCCAAAGGCAAGCGTCGGCGCAACGGTGCTGTCACGAAATACCCCCGCGGTACGAAAATACGCGAAGCTACATGCAGGCTCCCGCGCAGCGCGTCAATATGGCCTGTCGGTCAGGACGTGCACTTGCCGTCCTGCGCCTTGGAGGCACCGGCGGCGCGGCGCTCGCAATCATTGCCATAGGTCTTGCCGTCACAGCCGCACACGGGCTTGAAGATCTTGTTGCAGATCGTCGGGCGGAACGCGCAGGTGCCGGACTGGTCGGCACGGCCGCAGCTGCCGGGTTTGAACTGGCAGAACTGGCCGCGACTGCTGCATTGCAGGCCGGCAAGGCCGCCGCAGGACTTGCCGAGGCGGGCTGCATCGGCGCCGCTCGGGAGCGCGATCAACAAGGCCAGCGCCGCAAAGTAGATGAAAAGCGCTGTCTTCATGAAGGCCTCCTGATGGCTTCGCTGGCCGATTGCTGGTGTGCTGCGCGTTGTGGCAACCCAAGATTACCGCGGCATGAAACCTAGCACAGGGATTGCCGGTCTCGCGCATGGCTGGAAGGCGGCCGGCTTCCCTTTCCTTTGTCCGAAAAAGGCTTAGAACGGCTCTACATTGCCGGCGGCCTTGCGGCCGGACCGGCCTTCGAACCCGACCTGCAAGCCCAAAGAGCAGCTCATGAACGCCCCCTCCGCCTTCCCCGACCAGCAGAAGCCCGTTCCGCCGTATAAGCACACCCCTCTGTTCCCGCTTGGTGCTGACACCACGCCCTACAAGAAGGTGACGAGCGAGGGCGTCCGGGTCGAGAAGGTCCTCGGCAAGGACATGCTGGTGGTGTCGCGCGAGGCCTTGCGGGCGCTGTCCGAGGCTGCATTCGGCGACATCAACCACTATCTGCGGCCGGGCCATCTGAAGCAGCTCCGCTCGATCCTCGAGGACAAGGAAGCCAGCGACAACGACAAATTCGTCGCCTTCGACTTCCTGAAGAACGCCAACATCGCCGCCGGCGGCGTGCTGCCGATGTGCCAGGACACCGGCACCGCGATCATCATGGGCAAGAAGGGCTGCAACGTCATTACCGATGGCGAGGACGAAGCGGCGCTCTCCGAAGGCGCGCGCGACGCCTATCTGCGCCGCAACCTGCGCTATTCGCAGGTCGCTCCCTTGTCGATGTATGAGGAGAAGAACACCGCCAACAACATGCCGGCGCAGTGCGAGATCTACGCCGAGGGCGGATCTTCAGAAGTAGATTCGGCCTACAAATTCATGTTCATGGCCAAGGGCGGCGGCAGCGCCAACAAGAGCTTCCTGTTTCAGGCGACGCCGTCGGTGCTGACCAAGGACCGGTTGCTGGCGTTCCTGAAGGAGAAGGTGCTGACGCTCGGCACCGCGGCGTGCCCGCCGTACCACCTTGCGATCGTGATCGGCGGCACCTCGGCCGAGCTCTGCATGAAGACCGTGAAGCTTGCCTCGGCGCGCTATCTCGATGCGCTGCCGACCCACGGCTCGGCCGACGGCAATGCGTTCCGCGATCTCGAGATGGAGCAGGAAATCCTCAAGATGACGCAGTCGCTCGGCGTCGGCGCGCAGTTCGGCGGCAAGTATTTCTGCCACGACGTGCGCGTGATCCGCATGCCGCGCCACGGCGCCTCGCTGCCGATCGGGCTCGGCGTGTCCTGCTCGGCGGACCGCCAGGTGCTCGGCAAAATTACAAAAGACGGCGTCTATCTCGAGGAGCTCGAGCACAACCCGGCGCAGTATCTGCCTGCGGTCGAGCAGTCGCTCGGCGGTGATGTGGTCAAGATCGACCTCAACAAGCCGATGAAGGAAATCCTGGCGACGCTGTCGCAATATCCGATCAAGACCCGCGTCTCGATGACCGGCACCATGATCGTGGCACGCGACTCCGCGCATGCCAAGCTGCGCGAGCGGCTGGAGAAGGGCGAGCCGCTGCCCGACTATTTCAAGAACCACCCGGTCTATTACGCCGGTCCCGCCAAGACACCCGATGGCTACGCCTCCGGCGCGTTCGGCCCGACCACCGCCGGCCGCATGGATTCCTTCGTCGACCAGTTCCAGGCCGCGGGCGGCTCGATGGTGATGGTCGCCAAGGGCAACCGTGCCGTTGCGGTGCGCGAGGCCTGCAAGAAGCACGGCGGCTTCTATCTCGGCTCGATCGGCGGCGCCGCGGCGAACCTCGCCGAGCACTGCATCAAGAAGGTCGAGGTGGTCGAGTATCCCGAACTCGGCATGGAAGCGATCTGGCGCATCGAAGTGGTCGACTTCCCGGCCTTCATCATCATCGATGACAAGGGCAACGACTTCTTCAAGGAATTGAACCTGGGTTGAGGGCGATCGGCCTCGACGGATTCTCGAAGGGCTGGGTCGCCGTCAGCATCGACGGCGACCAGCGCACGATTTCCTTTCACAGCGATATCGCGGACGCGCTTTCGGGTCCGTTCGATCGTGCCGGGATCGACATCCCGATCGGCATGACCGATGACGGCGAGCGCGCCTGCGATCGTCTCGCTCGCGAGCGGCTGCGCCCGCACACCTCGCGCGTCTTCACCGGCGCGCGGCGCTGGCTGTGGCAGGAGTTTCAAGACCCCGACAAGGCGAACAAGGAAGCGCTGCGCCGCGGGCAGACGGCCGTCTCGCGCCAGCTCTGGCACCTCGGCAAGAAGATCATGGAGGTCGATGCGTTCGTTCGTGCGAACGCCGCACGCGGCATCCGCGAGGTACATCCCGAACTGGTGTTCCTGCGGCTGAACGGCGGCGTGCCGCTGCCGCGCAAGAAATCGGAGGAGGGCGATACGCTCCGCCGCACGCTGCTCAAGCGATCAGGCTTTCACGACATCGATCGCTGGCTCGCCGAGGTGCGGATCGGCAGCGGCGCAAAGCGCGACGATGTGCTGGATGCTTGCGCGGTGGCGCTGGCTGCCCATGAACCAAGCGGCTGCGTTCCCGAGGGACCGCAGCCGCTGGATGGACATGATCTGCCGATGCAGATCTGGTTCTAAACGCGCTTTCCGGTTCGCGTGAAGAAAACGCGTCGAAGAAAGAGCTGGAGCTTCCGTTCTGATTCAATCAGAACTGAAGATCCAGATAGATGCTTACGCGCGCGAGCCAGTGAAGGGGAAGCTGCCCATCGGGCCGATGCCCATTTCGCCGGAGATGCCGTCGCCTGCGACCTTGCCGGAGAATTCGAGCGTCAGCGGCATCGGGTTGGTGATGGAAACCTTCCAGGCGACGCTGTCGCCGTTCACGGTGCCGTCGAAGATTTCGGTGGAGTTGCCCTCGGCGCCCTGCGTGCCGGTGAGCGTGCCGCCCGAGCTCGAAAGCGACAGCGTCGCCTTGCGCTCGCCCATCGGCGTCGTCATCGTGAGATTCCAGTTTCCGTCCACCGCCATTGATGTCTCCCCTCGAGATGAAAAGCGTGCGCGGCGGTATAGCCTATCTTGCTGCTTGCGCCTAGTTCGCGGCTGCGGCGATCAGGCGCGGGCGGTGGCGCGCAGCCGGCTGCCGACCAGGAAGCGGAACGCGACGTACTGGATCGCGAAGGCCGCGATCTTGGCGCCGAGCAGAACCACCGACACGTAGAACGCCCACAGCTTGATGTTGCCGGTCGCCGCGACCGCGATGGTGCCGGCTGCGAGGATGAACATCAGCCCGGCCCAGGCATAGCCGGCGAGGGTGGCGTATTCCGGAATGGTCTCGGCCACGATCGGCGGCAGATAGCGCAGCATCCAGCCGCGCTTGAGCATGATCGCGCCGATCGCGATATGGCCGATCGCGGGCTTCGCCAGCACGAAGCGCGGATCGTTGGTGAAGAGCGTCGCGCCGCCCAGCACGATCACCAGCCCAAGGCTCGCCCAGGTCATGTAGCCGAGCGCCTGTCCCTTCACGCGCGCATAGATCACTTGCGCGATTGCGCCCGCGATCGCAACGCCGGTCGCGATCAGGACATTGTCGGTGGCGAGATAGACCACCAGGAACACGATGGTGGAGAGGAAGTCGCTCGCGAGCCTGACAAAAACGCTCTTCATCGTCGTGGTTTCCGTTTCCTCTGACGTGGTGATTGTTCTGGTCGTGTGACGGCAGCGTTCAGTGCGACGGCAGCGCGGCAGCCGGCGGCGCGCCGTACTTGGCCGCGCGATACTGCGGATACCAGCGGGTGAAGCCGACCGCGGCGTTGCGTGCGGCGAAGGCGACCAGCAGACCGGTCCATAGCGGCAGCGCCGGCACGTAGAGCACCGCGATGTTGCCGATCAACATCAGCAGTGTCGCAGCTGTCCAGGCGCCGGTGATCAGGTAATTGGCATAGAGGAAGCCGGGCTGCTTCGCTATCTCGGCATCGACCTGCTCGAGCGCGTATTGCCGCGTGAAGGGATGGCCGATCAGGATCGAGCCGAGCGACACTGCGAGGATACCGGCATCGACCGCGATCTTCACCGCGATCATGCTTGCCGTCGCATCGACGAAGGTGAGGTAGAAGCCGACCAGGGTGAACACGAGCACCGAACCGACGCCGAGGATCTTGATGCTGCGGCCGCGCGCGATATCGAAGGCGATGACGGCAAGGCAGATCAGTGCGGCACAGAGCAGGCTCACCGTGGCCGAGGTCACCAGCATCAGCGTGGCGAAGGCACCGTAGGGAGCGAGGATCAGGAAGATCGTCATTGGGAGCCTCGAGGGCTTATCTTTACAATGTAAAGATACCCTAGAGACAGGCAAGGAGAGCGTCAAGCGAAATCTTTACAGTGTCAAAATCGTAATGCGGCGAGGGAAAACTGAGAAATGACAACGAAATAGGGCGCCTACGCTCACGTGGATGCCCGGCACGCGGCCGGGCATGATCAGCGGAGAGATTAGTGGCTTTCACGTCTGGGACGATTGAGCGCTACTCCGCTCCCACCCAATTGCCGTGGAATCCATCCGGCACGCGATGGCCGAGATGGACCAGCGCCGCTGGGCCCGCCTCAACATCCTGCGCGTTGAAGACGGCGAGGTCGCTGCGGTTTTCGCGGGCGCGCCAGACCACCGCGAGCAGCCAGCCGTCGCCTTCCGCGGCATCCGCGCCGCGTTCGACGAACACCGGCTCGGAGATCGTATCGCCGGCGGGCAAGAGATAGTGGCCGAGCCGCTTGCCGCGGCCGTCGACATGCACGATGCCCGACAGCGCACCGAACATCGGCAGGTCAGGGTTGGCACAGGCGTACCAGCCGTGATTGCTCGCAAATCCGGCGCGGCGATCGTCGACGCGAGGGAATTCACCGGTGAGTTCGTCGAGATAGGTTTGGGTGAAGCGATCGGTGTTGCCGGAAAGGTCGAAAGTCCAGCGGCAATAGCGGGCGCGGTTTTTCTTCGGATCGGTCGGCGAGCCGTCGGGATGGTTGAACAGTGGCGCTTCCTCGAACTGCATCACGTCGGCGATGATGCGGTTGCCGTCCTCCCACGCATTCATGACATGGAAGACGTAGCAGGTCTCGGCGCGGAACCAGACGATGTCTTTTGACGAACCGCTGCGCTTCATCACGCCGACATAGGCGCCTTTCTCCGGCTCCCAGGCATAGGGCGCCTCTCCGCGCATCGCGCGCTGCATGCTGCCGGTGATCGGCAGGATCGGAAACAGCACGTGATTCTCGGTGACGATGAAGTCGTGCACCATGCTGGCATAGGGCGCCTCGAAGCGTTCGAACCGCGTCACCACGCCGGATGAACTCACCGCGCCGTACGACAGCGCCGGCGTCAGCGGACCCGCGGCGTTGTAGCCGAAGAACACCATCTCGCCGGTGACCGGATCGATCTTGGGATGCGCACTGAAGGGGCCCGAGATCGCGCCCTTGTAATCGCAATAGCCAAGGCGGTTGAGCGTGCCGGGCTCGATCTCGGTCGGCAGATGGCCTTCCTCGAGCGCGAGCAGGCGGCCGCCGTGGAAGATGATGTTGGTGTTGGCGACGCCGCCGTCGGTCGTGGTCGTGGCCGGCGCATCCGCTATCTTGCGGCCGAAGCCGCCGAACAGCGCGCGGCCCGCGTCGTGCTCGGCCTGCCATTTCGGGGTGCGGACCCAGCGGTTGCGGTAGCTGGCGCGGCCGTTCTCGAGATGGAAGGCGTGCAGCATGCCGTCACCGACGAACCAATGCGCGCCCGGCGCCTCGAACTGCGGATTGGGGCCGTTGCGGTACAGCGTGCCGTTGAGTTCGCGCGGCAACTCGCCTGAAATCTTCAGGAACGGCGCATCGGCTTCAAACGGGATCGGCGCCAGATTGGACCGCGCCGTGTTCGAGGTGACCTGGTCGAGCATTCGCATCTCCCTGCATTATGATCTTTACATCGTAAAGATATCAGTAGGGATGACGCCTTCGATCGTCAAGCAAAATCTTTACAGTGTAAAAATTGCGACATATAACGGCGTCATGGCAAGATTATCCAAGGAAAACAAAGCGGCTCGCCCGGTGCGGGCTCCGGCGCGCCGGGTTGCGCGGGTGGCTGCGGAGCGTCCGGCGTCGCGGCGCCGGGCCAATGACACGCCGTACCATCACGGCGATCTGCATGAGGCGCTGCTCAAGGCGGCCGAGCGCGTGCTCGAGCGTGACGGGCTGGCGGGGCTGACCTTGCGCGCAGTGGCGCGCGAGGCCGGCGTGTCGCACGCCGCTCCCACGCATCATTTCGGCGATCTCACCGGGCTCGTCAGCGAGCTTGCCGCGATCGGCTTTCGCCAGTTCAACGAGGCGATGATCGTCGCCGGCGCGTCCGGTGCTACGCCGAACGAGAAGGGGCTGGCACGCGCGAAGGCCTATATCGCCTATGCGCAGGCGCATCCCGGCATGTACGGGCTAATGTTCCGCACCGAGCGGCTCGACATGAAACGGCCGTCGCTGCACGAAGCGGCGAATACCTCGTTCGCCGGGCTCGCCGGCTCGATCGGCGAAAGCCGTCACGAGCAGATCCACGAACGGGCACTGTCGCTCGACCAGGCCGCGGCGATCGTGCGCGCCTGGTCGCTGGTCCACGGCTTCACGATGCTGCTGCTCGACGGACGCCTGACCGACGTGTTGAACCGGATGCCGCCGGGCAATACCGTGGAGATGCTGCTCGAGGCGATGCTGAGGGGGGCGGTCAACAAGCCGCCCGGGTGCTAGCCAAGGCTTGGTCCGGAAAGTGTGTATGCGGAGATCGTATGAGCGGGAAGATACATACCTACGACGTGAAAGTGACGTGGACCGGCAATGTGGGCAACGGCACCAGGGCTTATCGAGATTACAAGCGCGACCATGAGATAATGGCGGCCGGCAAACCGACCATCGCCGGGTCTTCCGATCCGAGCTTTCGAGGCGACCGTACGCGGTGGAACCCGGAAGACCTGCTCGTCGCGGCGTTGTCCGCCTGCCATAAGCTCTGGTACCTCGGGCTTTGTGCGCAATCCGGCGTGAACGTCTTGTCCTATGAGGACGATGCGCACGGCACCATGGTCGAGGAAGCGGGTGGCGCGGGGCAGTTCACAGCGGTCGTTCTCCGCCCCAGAATCGTGATCGATGCTTCATCGGACATCCAGGTCGCCCGCGACCTGCACCACAAAGCGCACGAACAATGCTTCATTGCGAGATCGGTGAATTTCCCGGTCGAGAACGAACCGGACATCACCGTCGCCGCTTGAACGATCTCAGCGCATCTAGCGTCTTGTCAGCGACGTCGTGCGGCCGCTCTGGCCGACCGTCTTGACCTGATCCGCGCCGCATTTGAAATCGCGGGCGAAGTCGTCGGCGGCCTGCCGCGCCAGCTCGTTGGCGTTGGGATTGGCCGCGACGTCGACATAGGCGACATGACAGACATCGCCCGGCGGCAGCCGCGTCACCGCGAGCATCGCCCGTGAGACCGGACCGCCGCGCTTGTCCTGCTCGCCCTGCTCGCTGTTGTCGGCGATCTGCCAGCGCTGGATGATCGCGAACGGCTTGCTGCCTGCGGCACGCCATTCGACCGTATCGCCGGTCGAGCTGAACGGGCCGAACCAGGCCTGCGCCGCCGGTTCCTTCGCCGCAGCTGCGCGGTTTCGGCCGACCGAAACCACTTCGCGCAAATCGCCCTCGTTGATCAGCACCACGAGGCCGGATTTCCCCGGGCAGACCCGCGTGGTGCTGCCGTCCTCCTCGTTGGGCTTGCCGATCATGCGGCAGGCCTTCGGCGCGGTGGAGGTGTAGCTGCTGCTGATCGTCTCAGAGGCGGCCTGACCGGGATTTGCGCAGGCCAGCGCCATAACGGCTGTTGCAAAAGCAAGGTATTTCATCGGGGGAAACCTGCGATCCGGACGTTACTTTGTGTCTGACATATGCAATCTGGGGAAGGTTCAACAGACATGCCGGAAACACCTGACAGGCGCGCGGAATCGTCCTAGAAGGACGGCTTCGCAACTTTGTCGCGTGCGCCCCGGCGTGCCGTAGCCTCGATCATCATGCCCGCATCATTATCGCACAAGCCCTATCGCGTTGGTCGTTCCCGTACCGGCCTTGGCCTTTTCGCCACCAAGCCGATCAAGAAAGGCACCAAGATCATCCGCTATTTCGGGCCGTTGCTCGATTCGAAGAAGAAGGATGAGGACGCGATCGAGAACAAATACCTGTTCGAGCTCACCAACCGCTGGACCATCGACGGCTCGATCCGCGAGAACGTCGCCCGCTACATCAACCACGCCTGCCGGCCGAACGCGGAATCCGACGTCAAGCCCCGCAAGCGCAAGGTGTTCATCCGCGCCATCAAGGACATCGAGCCGGGCGACGAGATCAACTACGACTACGGAACCGACTATTTCAAAGCCTATCTGAAGCCGATCGGCTGCAAATGCGACGCCTGCGAGAAGAAGCGCAAGAAGCAGCGTGCTGAGGCGAGGGCGGAGCGGCTGCGGCTGAAGGAAAAGGCCGAACGGAAGGCCAAGCGCGAGGCCGAGAAGCTCGCCGAGACGCGGACCAAAGCCAGGGCAAAGAAGACGAACGGCGCCAAGGCAAACGGCAAGCTGAACGGAACGCAACTGAACGGTCATTCTTTCGTCAAGGCTGCCGGCAAGAAGGTTGCCGCCCCGAAGCGCGGCGCCGCGCGGTTGCTCCAAGCCTGACGCCCCGCTCCGGAATCGGGGCGTGTACCCATAACGTCTTGCGTGACGAGATCGGCTACTTCGCCTCGCACCGAGGCATTGACCCGTGAGGGATCCGGTCCGGCGATTGGCTGCGATACCTGCCAACGGTCGACGGCCAAATTGGACCCATCGACCTCCGACAGGGGTCAAAGCCAGCGATGCTGTGACCAGGACATCTACCCATAAAGGCGCAGACGTCAGTTTCTGACGGCCAAGCGGAATCTTACTATGGGCCAGAGCATTACCGCTCGTGACCCTGACCTGACATCACTCTTTTGCTCCCTTTTGCGCCACGGCGTCGTCGACTAGGCTACCGCGACTGCCGTGAAGCCAGACGTGCCGAGATGCTCGCTTGGGGATTGGGCAGTAATCATCGTGCAAGCAATAGCACTCTGAAAAATGGAGCAATCATCGTACGGAGGACCTCATGAAAAAGCTTCTGACTTTGGCAGCCTTGATCGCACTGGCGGGTTCGGCGCTGGCGCAAGATGCCGGGACCATCGTCAAACCAGATGCTCTGACGTGGAAGGACAATCCGAACGTTCCGAAGGGTGGCCAGGTCGCGCTCCTGGCAGGCGATCCAACGAAAGCTGGCAGCGTGGTGGTTCAGCGCGTCAAGATTCCTCCCCACTATAAAGTTCCGCCGCACACTCATCCCTATACCGAGACCGTCACGGTGATCAGCGGTAGCGTCGGCTGGGGCATGGGCGAAAAGTTTGACCCTGCCAAAGGCGAGATAGTCAAGGCGGGCGCCTTGGAGATAATGCCGGCGAAGCACGCGCATTATGTTTGGACGGAAAACGAGGAGGCGATCCTCCAGATTCAATTCATCGGCCCAGGAGGCATCGACTACATCGATCCGGCTGATGATCCCCGCAAGAAGACGCAGTGAAGCGTTGAGGTCCGCTATTGCGCCGCCATCAGGGGCATAGCGGACCTCATGCGCGTCCTAACTGCGGCGTTATGATGGATACACGCCTTGGGCACAGGATTCCTGATCTAGCGCCCTTAATAAGTGCACGCCCTAGCCGCCGGGCTTGCGCGCTGATGCGGGCAGCGGGGCGTCGCCGAAATCGAGCGTCGAGCGTTGGACGATCGTGCCGCGCTCATCGATGACAAGGCGGAAACGGCGGTGTTCCGAGAAGAAGGTCAACCGATGTCGACCGGCATCGTTGTCGACCCCGCGTTCCGACAGCGTCGTGATCTTGCCGGATCGCAGTTGGTCCTGCAGCAGCGGCGCAGTGATGCCGAGACCTTCGGCGACGATATCGGCATCGACCTCGAACGTGCTGTCGGTGAATGCGATCGTCGTCATGATGCGCGCGCCGGATGACGCGCGGGACGCGGCAGGTAGGCGCATTCGGCGAGCGTGGTTCCGTCGAGCTCGCGCATGAAGGCCTCGCGCGCCGCGGCGAGCCTTGCCTTCAGCCGGCAGCGCGGCAGCAGCACGCAATCCCCGCCATCATCCCTGAAACATTCGACCAGCGCGCTGCCGCCTTCCAGCGCCCGGACCACTTGCCCGAGGGTGATGGTCTCCGCCGGCCGCGCCAGCGAAAACCCGCCGCCCGCGCCGCGCTGCGTCGCGATGAAGCCGGCCTCGGCGAGGTCGCGCACCACCTTGGCGAGATGATTGCGGGAAATGCCGAACTCGGCCGCGATTTCGCTGGTGGCGAACGACCGATCCGGCTCGCCGGCCAGCCGCATCAGGGCGCGGAGCGCAAAATCCGTGAACGAAGTCAGGCGCATGGAAGCCCTTCGAAATCAGCACTTGGCGGACCAGCTATAGCAGGCTAAATAGGTATTTGAAATGCATATTTAGGATATGAGCGATGACAGGAGCAGAGCGCCGCGAGCAGATCACCGCCGAGATCGTCGCGCGGACCGGGATCACCGAGGCCATGATCGCGCAGCTGGTGCACGCCTTCTACGCAAGGGTGCGCAAGGACCCGATGATCGGACCGGTGTTCGAGGCCAGGATCACCAATTGGGAGCCGCATCTGGCGCAGATGTGTGCGTTCTGGTCGTCGGTCGCTCTGATGACCGGGCGTTACCACGGCACGCCGATGGTCAAGCATATGCCGCTGCCGATCGATGCCGCGCATTTCGATCGCTGGCTCGAACTGTTCGAGGCGACCGCGCAGGAACTGTGCCCGCCGGTCGCGGCGGAGCATTTCATCGAGCGTGCGCGCCGCATCGCCTCCAGCCTCGAGATGGGGGTCGCCAGCGGGCAGGGCGTGATGCTGGCGGTCGGCGAACGTTACAGGCGAAGCGAAGCAGGAGCAGTGCAATGAGGAACAGGGCGAAGGCGATCGCGCGTGCCATCGACGGCACGTGGTTTCATCAGGATCAAGCCGATCCGTTTTCCGGCAGCAGCCTGGTGCCGATGCTGATCATCGGTCTGGCGCTGACCTTTGCGGGCATGATTGTCGCAGTGGTGTTGAGCTGACGGAAGAGAACGGCCGCCGCGTTTGCCGCGACGGCCGCCCTAACGCGTGCTGTATTCGGCTTCAAGCTGCGACCGTCTCATCACTGCGGCGCAGGCCGACATATTGCAGCTCGGCGAACACGCCGGTGGCGATCGCCTGGGCGAGGATCACGATCGTCCCAAAGAGGTTCGGCGACACCGCGCCAGACAGCAGCAGCGCGATGCTGGCGAGCGTCCAGGCCGCGTTGCCGGCGACCACGAGGATCACCGGGCCCTTCGGCAGCGAGGTTCGCGCGCCGAGCCAGCCGACCAGCGCGGTGTAGGCGATCAGGAACAGCCCGGTCTCGCGCAGCAGCGCTTCCGGCAGGCCGAGCAGCGAGGCCAGCGCGCCGGTGTCGAGCACCATCGCTATGGCGGATACGCCGCTGAACACGGCATCGGCAAGCAAAGCGCGGCGCAGCAGCTGGGACGAGTGGATCATGGCAGTGTCTCCTCTGGTTTGGGACGGGGGTGGTCAGCGGAACAGGGACTGCAACTGACGCCACAGCCGAGGCGGGCACAGCGCCTTGCCGACCCTGATCTCGGCCGCATAGACCTGCGCGAACACGAACAGGCCGGTCGCGTGCACGAGCGGCTGGGGCATGTTGAGCGAGCGCGCGACCAGCCAGGTGGCCGGATGGACCAGCCACGGGAGCAGGACGGCGAGGGCGCGGATAAGGGACAGCATCAGCATGGTCATCTCCTGTGCCGTGGAAGATGAGCCGCCCCGCGCGCCAATTCGATTACCTCAGGCGTAATGGAACGGGCGAATTCCGCATGGTAGGTTTTGCACCATGAACGCACATGCATCCCTGGCGCGGGCCGAGCCCGCAAAACCCGTCCTGATCGGCGAGCACCTGCGCGAGTGGCGGCAGCGCCGCCATCTCAGCCAGCTCGACCTTGCCGTCGATGCCGAGATATCGGCGCGGCATCTGAGCTTCGTCGAGACCGGCCGCTCGGCGCCGTCGCGCGACATGGTCCTCAAACTGGCGGAGCGCCTCGACGTGCCCCTACGCGAACGCAACGTGCTGCTGGTCGCCGCGGGTTTCGCGCCCGCTTTCCCGCAACGCTCGCTGGAGGATCCCGCGCTGAGATCGGCGCGCGAGGCGATCAACCTGGTGCTGAAGGCGCATGAGCCCAATCCGGCGCTGGCCTATGACCGGCACTGGAATCTGGTGTCGGCCAATCGCATGGTGGCACCGCTGCTCGAGGGCGTGCCGCAGCGGCTGCTCGGCCAGCCCTTCAATATCCTGCGGCTGGCGTTCCATCCGGAGGGCCTGGCGCCGCGCACCGTCAACCTGGCGGAATGGGCCGCGCATCTGCTGGAACGGCTGCACCGGCAATGCGAGGCGACCGCGGATCCGGAGCTGCTCAAACTCTACCAGGACCTGAAGTCCTACCCGATCCCGGCGCGTTCGGCGCCGATCACCACCGACAACAATGTCGCGCTGCCCTTCAAGCTCCGCCTCAACGGCGAGATCCTCAGCTTCATCTCGACCACAATGGTGTTCGGCACCCCGGTCGACATCACGCTGCAGGAACTGGCGCTGGAGACCTTCTTTCCGGCCGATGAGCTGACCGCCGAGCGGATGCGGCAGATGGCAGCCAGTATGAAATAGCGGCTTGTCTCGGAGCGCTTTCGGCCTACCTTTGGGGTTCCAATTTTGCCGGGAACCCTGCCATGAGCGATCTGAAGCCGCTTCGCCTCGATATCGTCTCCGACGTCGTTTGCCCCTGGTGCTATATCGGCAAGCATCGCATCGAGGATGCGCTCAAGCTGGTGCCCGACGTGCCGGTCGAGGTGCACTGGCGGCCGTTCTTCCTCAACAATTGGGTGCCGCGCGAGGGCATCAGCCGCGACGAATATCTCACGGCCAAGTTCGGCTCGGTCGAAGCCTACAAGGGCATCGCCGGCCGCGTCGTCGCCGCGGCCAGCGAGGAAGGGCTGACCTATCATCCCGAGCTCGTGAAGCGCCAGCCCAACACGATCGACTGCCACCGCCTGATCCATTGGGCCGAGGCCAAGGGCAAGGCGGCCGAGATGAAGCAGCGCTTGATGGAATTGTATTTCCGCGATGGCGGCGATCTCACTGACAGCAACGTACTGGTGCAGGCAGCGGCCGATGTCGGGCTCGATGCCGACGACGTACGCAAGCGTCTTGCCACCGACGAGGACGTCGCGCTGGTCTCCGCGCAGGCGCAGGAAGCCGCCGAGAAAGGCATCTCCGGCGTGCCGACCTTCGTGTTCGCGCAGAAATACGCAGTATCCGGCGCCCAGCCGGCCGAGCAACTCGCCCGCGCCATCCGCCAGGTCTCGGCCGAGATCAACGCACAGGCCGCGGAGTAGTCCGCGATCCCCATCGAAAGCCCGGCTCACGCCGGGCTTTTTCATTTGCCCACACCTTCCATCGGAAACAATCAGGGAGACAACCATGATCTATGAGCTGCGCACCTACACGGTCCGTCCAGGAACCGTCGGCGAGATGGTGAAGGCCGCGAGCACGATCTCGCGCGACATCCGCGCCGACAATTTCGGCAAGCTGGAAGGCTACTGGATCACCGAGATCGGTCCGCTCAATCAGGTCATGCACATGTGGAGCTATGCCGATCTCAACGAACGGACAAAGCTGCGCGCCGAGCTCGGGAAAAATCCGCGCTGGACCGGCGAGTACATTCCGGCGATTCGTCCGCTGCTGGTGCGCCAGGAGGTCCGGCTGCTCAATGCGATCATTCCGCCGGTGGCGCCTGCCACCAAGGGCAACGTCTACGAATTCCGCAACTATCGCGCCAAGCCGCTCGGCGGCGTCAAGCAGTGGCTCGACCTGATCACCGGCGTGATGCCGGAGCGCGAGAAATACTCCAAGATCGTAGGCCTCTGGCAAACCGATGCCGGACAGCCCAACGAGGTCTGCCATATCTGGGCCTATCCCGATCTCAACGCCCGCGCTGCTGCGCGCGGCGCCGCGCTGAAGGATCCGGCCTGGCAGGAATTCCTGGGCAAGGGCACGGCGCTGCTCGAGGAGATGCACTCGACCATCATGCTGCCGGCTCCGCACTCGCCGTTGCAGTGACGGGGCGGTTGCGGGCTCGTGCCGGCAGAAAGCCCCACCCGACGTTTCCGTCCGATGGGGCTTTCCAGGCAAGGGCATACGCCGCCTGAGAAACGGCGCTCCGTAACGCTAGAAGGGCCAGCTGACACGAACCTGACGGCGAGCTCGATTGTGTCTTGATGTGTCTGCGTGGCTACGAAAGGGTAAACCGTCGGCTGCCTGCGCACTACGAAAGCCAGGGCGGCATCAAGCTGCGTGATGCCGCCTCGTCCAGCAGGGCAAATTGCTCTGCGCCGCTCTCGAACGCCGTGACCAATTCGGCCAGCCGGTCGAGTTCGGCAAGGGCGTCGACCTTCAAGACCTTGCCGGCCGGCGCTGCGTCGCGCCAGCTATCCCAATTGGACATTTGCCGGTTCGTGAGCGACAGCAAATCGCGGTAGACGTTGACGTGAAGAAACCACAGGCCGGTGGTCGCGGCATGCCCGAAGGCACCGGCCGCAACCGCGTTGCTCCTCGCCAGCCGCCAGGCCTGCGACGCCGTCAGAAAGGCATCGCGCGGCAGGTTCGCACAGTCGAACGTGACCTGCTGTCGGTCGATCTGAAGCGCATCGAGCTGTGCGTCGGCCTGCCGCCAGCGTTCGTCGGCGGGTGACCAATATTCGCAGATCCAATGGTCGTGATGGATGTCGTCGCCGATGTAGGTGGCAAAGCCGCAGCGGACCCGCGCCGGGATCGACCGGGTTCGGAGCATGCTGCACAGCAGCAGCGCATAGTCGCGGCAGGTACCGAACGTACGGTTGCGCGGCGGCCGTGCCGCGGTGAGCGATGCGGCGAACGCCGCCTGGATCGATTTCAACCGATCTGCGACCGGCTGGGTTTGCCTGATCATCGGCGTGTCAGGCGGGATGCCGTAGAGCTCCGCCAAGGCGACATGAACGATCAGCCCCGAGACGACCTCGCGCAGTTCCGGGATCGTCTCGGGCAAATCGTCATATGTGCCGGCCAACTCGCCGGGGTCGGTCAACGCGTCCTGCCGGACGTAGAATTGCTGGATCGTCACGTTCCCGCCAGATCACGACGTCATCGGCTCACGGCCGTCATGCGCAGCCTATCGATCCGTGCCGGCTCGCGTAAGAGGGGCCGTGCTATCCGGGCTTGCCGCGCCGGCTGCGGATGAAGCGGGCGGCGCTGCGCGCGGCCTCGTAGGCGACATTGTTCAGGGTCAGCGCGGCATGAATGGCGCCGACCAGCGGATCGCGGCGCCGCAGCGGCAGCAGCACGTCGCCGATCGCGAAGCGGCCGCGCCAGATCGGATCGATCATGGGGTGACCGGGCGCCGCGGTGGAATCGGCCGAATTGATCGCAGGATCGGCGCAGAGATGGCGCGTCAGCTCAAGCGTCAATTGCGTGCCGGGCGAATGCTTCGCAAAGCGCTCGTCGATGCCGATCTTGAAGAAGAAGGCGCGGTCCTGGTGGCGCACCACGATGCCGCCGGCGACCTGGGTGCCGCCCGCATGCAGCGTGACGATCTCGCAGCGGCCGGCTTCGGCCATCGCGGCCGTCGCGCGGCGGATGAAAGCCGCGTCGCCGGCATGCTGGCTGAGCGCGGTGCCGCGATGGCCCTTCCAACCGCCGGCTTCGAGCGCAAGGAACGTCTCGAGCGCAGCCGCAACGGCACGCGGTGTGCGCGCGACATCGAAGCGCACTGCGCCGTGGTCGGACAGGCGATGGCGCTGGCGGCGCAGCTCCTTCAGCTTCTTGGGTCCGAGCGCGTCGCGCAGCAATTCGTCGGCATCACGCGTCGCATCGAGCTGCGCGCGCTGATAGGTGCTCAGCAGGCGCGGCAGCAAACCGTCGCGCGCGAGCACCGTGCGGATCGCCGCCATCGCGGGACCATCGAGCGACATCGTGCGCAGGATCAGTGCATGTGCGCCCGCGTTGCGGGCCTGCTGCAACATCTGGCCGGCGGCCTGCTCGGCGGCGTCGCGATCCAGCAGCGGCGTGCACAGCGTGCCGTAGGGTTCGGCGCCGACCAGCGCGGGCAAGGGGATCCGATAGATTCGCCGAAATGGCACGACCGGCAACAGTCCGATCAATTGCCCGGCATCGCCGGTGGCGCTGAGCAGCGATGCGCCGGTGCGGCCGCGCGCGGAGGCATCGACCGCCAATTCCCAGTCCGCCTGATAGTAGCCGTTGGGCTCGATCGCGCGCTCGGCCAGCGCGCGCCATGCGCCGACCGGCGCCGCAGACAGCGGCGGCAATGCGCGATCGTCCGTGGCATCCTTGCGCGATGCACGGCGGATCATTGCCTGGTCAGCAATATCGGCCACGTCCCTGTTTCCCCGGTCCGCGAGGCTGATCGGCCTTGCGTTCATCGGGGCAACGCTAGCGGAAAGAAATGGAAAATGCCGTTGGGGCCATCCGGCAATTCGAGCGGTAATGTTAACGGAGCGTTCAGCATACCGCATGGCGCGGCGTTCACGCGGCAATCGAGCCTGGCCTATGACCGTTCCGCTTCCATCTGCCGCAGGGCGGCCTTGAGCAGAAGCGTGAGGCAATCCTTGGCCTCGGGGATGCTTCGGTTCGGATAGGTGCGCAGCGACTGCCACATCTCCCAATCGAGCAGGGTCGCAAGGGCAACCAGCCATTTCTGCCGCGCCTCGGCGGACACCTGCTCGAGTTCAGTGGCGAACCACTGGCCGACCACGTCGCGAAAGGCCTTGCGCACCCGCAGGCGGTGCTTCTGCAGCAGCGGCGAGGTCTCGATCATCGCGTTGGATGCCCGACGATGCGGCGTCATTCGCTCCAGTGCCTGGGCCCGCATGTCGATGAATTGCGCAACGCGAACGTCCACCGCGCCCTGCAGGACGGATTTCGCCGGCGCCGGCTCGATCGATTCGGGGGGCATCAGCTCGTCGAGCACCGCCTGTGTGAGCTGCCCCTTCTCCGGAAAATGCAGAAACAACGTCCGGATCGATACGCCGGCGCGGTCCGCGATCTGCTGCGCCGATGGACGCGCGAAGCCCTCGTTCTGAAGCCCGATGCATGCAGTGACGATATTGCTCCTGGTGATCTGCGTGCGCTGCCGCCGGCCGTCGGCCGACTTGGCGGAGGAGAGACCTGACGTCGAGCGGGAAACCATGCAATCGCGGTCCTTCAAAAGCTTGATTGCCTCTTAGCAAAATCGAGCACGAGAAAATATTCGCGGCTAACCAGAGAGCGGATTTTTCCCGTTCCGGCAAGTCCGCCGCCACCGACGTCTTGCGCGACCGTGATTGTCGAGGCGCGGACGTCGGCTTGACACCATTCGAACGGTCGGAATATATCTGCATAAGTTTATGCAGATATATTCTCGGACGAAGCGCGTCCGGGGAGGAGCCGACCCGGGGAGGCGCCATTGCCGGATACCAACTATCGCGTGCTGCGGTTTGACGAACTCACCGTTCAACCCAATCACGGCGAGGAGATCGCCAGGACGCTGAAGGCCGGCGGCGCGCCGTCCTCTGCGCAACTGCTCGGCGTGTTCGTGCCGCTGATCGGCGTGTCGAGCAATGTCGTCACCATCGCCACCAACTGGTCCGGCGAGCCTGCGATACCGGTGTATCAACATGCGAAAGTCTCCGGCATCCGCAGCCGGCTGTTCGACGTGCTGGCGCGCGGACAGCAGCCATGCGCCGCCGAGGGCATCTACACCCACCGCTGGTTCGTCGTAGCGCCCGACCAGGTCCAGGCGCTGACGGAGATGAGCGTCGAGGCGTGGAAATCATCGGAGGCCGACACCGGAATGCGCATTGCGGGCTTCTGGCGTTGCCGCGAGCCGAACGCCAATGGCGAGGCGGTGGTGTTGATGATCGTGAATTATCCCAGTCTCGCGGCATGGGATGAGAGCCGCTACTGGAAGCCGAAGCCAGCGCATCAGGCGCAGCCGAACCGCAACGTCTGGGGCGGACTGTTCGCGCGGCGCCGCGAGATCCTGCGCGATTCCTGGGTGACGGTGCACCGCCTGGCAACATAGCGCGTGAAGCAGCACCGGCGGCTTGACATCGCTCAAACCGCAAAATTATAAATGCATAAAAGTATGCAATAATATTTCGGGAGGCACACGATGTCGTTCAGCGGCAACAGGCGATCGCCAATTGGTCGGGCGGTCGTAGTTATCAGGCGCATCGACGGTGCCGGCCGTCCGCTGTCAGCGCGCGTCGCTTGCGACTAACGAGGACAGCATGGCGCGACAGATCATGGATCCCGGCTGGAAGGTCGTCATCGGCTCGGGAATAGGCATTTCATTCGGCGCCGCGCCGATCTTTACCGCGGGCTTCGCGCATCTGACCGGGGCAATGGCGCAAGACTACGGCTGGAGCCAGGTCGAGGTGGCGCGGGGCGCAACCATCGTGCTGTCGTCGACGATGGTCGCCTATTTGTTTTGTGCGTGGCCGCTCGATCGTCTGGGGTCGCGAAAGTTCGCGCTGATCAGCATTGCCCTGTTCGCCGTGTCGCTCGTCATTCTGAGCCAGGTTGGATATTCGGTGCTGCAGTTCTATCTCGCGGCCGCGCTGTTCGGCTTTGTCGGCGCGGGCACCAACGTCGTGTCCTATGCGAAGGCGATCTCCCGCTGGTTCGATCAGAGGCGCGGCCTGGCGCTGGGTCTTGCCGCAAGCGCGCAGGCCGGCGGGAGCTTCATCGTGCCGCTGGCGGCGCACGGGATCATTGAACGATATGGCTGGTCGGCCTGCCTGCTGGCATTCGCCGCCTTCGAAATTGTCGTCTGCCTGCCGCTGGTGGCGTCGTTGGTGGCGGATAGTCCGCCCGCCGGCGATCCCGCGTCGAACAACGACGGGCCGTTTCTATCGGTTGAGGACCGGACGCCGGAGGTCGGCATCAGCGCTGCGGAGATCATCGGCACACCGACGTTCTGGAAGCTGGCGCTCTGCTTCGCCGTGATCGGGATGTCGTTCTACGCGATCGCGCCGAACGTCATGTACATCCTCAAGCGGCGCGGCGACGTGACCGGCGCAGACGTTGCCTGGATACAGGCGGCCGGCGCCGTCGCTGCGCTGTTCGGGCGAATTGTCGTCGGACATCTGCTCGACCGGCTGCACGCCCGCATCGTCGGCATCCTGACCGTCCTGCTGATGGCGCTGTCGGCGCTGCTCAATGCGACAGCGGACGCCGTTGCACCGATGGTGGTCGCCTCGATCCTGATGGGGTTCTCGATCAGCGGGGAGGCGGACCTGATGCCCTATCTGGCCGGGCGTTATTTCGGCACGCGATCGGTCTCGAAGGTGTTCAGCTGGCTTCTGTTTGCGTTCTGCATCGGTGCCGCCATCGGCCCGGTCGCGTTCGTCTGGCTATCGACGCTGAGCGACAGCGTGGTCTTGCCGTTGCTGCTGCTGGCAGCCGTGCAGATCGTCCCCGTGATGCTGTTCCTGTCGCTTGGGCGTTATCGAACACCGCCCGAGCGCGCGCAAAGCCTCGCCGTTGCGCTGACATGACCACCTATCGATAGACCGATCTGGAGAAGAAAAATGACGCGCAGGGGTTTGCCGCAGACATCCGCCAGTGCATCGGCATCTCAGCCGATCGGGCGAGAGGCCGCTCTGGCTGCTGCCGCGGGCGAGGCCTTCGTCTATGCATTGCCCCTGATCGAGATGGCCGCGGTTCGCCGCAACACGCTTGGCCGCACCGGGACGCAGAACACGCTGTCGCATCAGCGCGACCTGGTCGATCACAGGGCGCGTTGGGTCACGACGCCGAACAACGACACCCTGTACTCGGTCGCATGGCTCGATCTGACCCAGGGCGCCGTCCGGCTGACGATCCCGCCGACGGGAGACCGCTATTTCTCCGCTGCGCTGATGGACATGTTCACCAACAACAACGCGGTCCTCGGCACAAGGACGATCGGCAACGCCGGCGGCACATTCAAGATCATCGGACCGCACCAGACCGGCTCGGGCCCGGACGTGGTCCGTGTCGCGACGCCGCATGCGTGGCTGCTGATCCGAACATTGGTCGATGGCACCGCAGACCTTGCCGCCGCACGCCAGATCCAGGATGGCTTCAGGCTGGACGGCCCGTCGGACAGCCCGCCCGACGATCATGCGGAGCGCAACGCGGCCGTGCCGGCGCTGTTCGCCAGCATTCAGCGCCTGATGGCGTCGAATCCACCCCCGGCGACGGATGCCGCAATCCTGCGTCGGATTGCAGCCGCGCTCGAACAGGCGGCGCCAACGGCAGCGGAAGCGATTGCCGAGGGCGTCGCCGCGGCGCGGTCGGCGCTGATGGCCGGCGGCCGACGATTGGAGTTCATCGACGGCTGGAGCTATCCGCGTGCGAACCTCGGCAATTTCGATCAGGACTATCGCTATCGTGCAGCCGTGGCCTTGTGGGGCATCGGAGCGCTGCCGGTTGCCGAGGCGATGTACATGCGCGCCGCAGGTAATCTCGAGAACGGCTTCTTCGACGGCACCGCCGACTATCAGCTTCACTTGCCCGCCAGACTGCCGTTGAACGGTTTCTGGTCGCTGACAATGTACGAAGTCGCCGACGACAATCAGTTGTTCCTCACCGAGAACCCGCTGCGGCGCTATGCCATCGGCGATCGTACGGACGGGCTGCGGCGCAATGCCGATGGGTCGATCACCATCTGGATCGGCCGCAGCGATCCGGGTGGCGATCGAACCGCCAACTGGCTGCCGGCGCCGAAGCGTGGGCCATTCAGCCTGATCATGCGCTGCTACCTCCCGCGTCAGGAGATGTTGTCGGGACGCTGGCGCTTGCCTCCGGTCCGGGAGGCCGCAGGCTAGATCATTTCAACGATCCGAAGCGTTCGACAGGGCGGATCAATAACAATAAAGACAAGGGGGCAGGGATGATGAGGGGGACTCTCCCCGGCGTAGTAGCCGGGCTGTTCTGCATGCTGGCAGCGGCACAGGCCGCCGATCAAACGACCGATACGGCGCGCGAGATGCCGAAGAAGGCCGTAACGCTGAAGGCGCCGCCGCCGGCCGAAAAGCCATTCTTCCTGGTCAACGACAACCGCGTCACCGTCTCGCAGTTTTCGGGAGGTGTTCCCGGTTACGCCAAGAACTCGCAGAGCTCGACGCTCGCTTACACGCACTACGACACCTGGGCCTATGGCAGCAACAGCTTCTCGCTGTTGACGTCGAAATACGATCACGGGGCGGCCACCGCGCCGTGCCTCGGATCCGTGCTCGCTCCGACCGGCCGATGCGCCGGTGGCGTCGCGGCGCTGGCATCGATCCGCAGCACATTCGGATGGAACGAATTGTTCGACACCAATGCGTTCTCCGTCGGCCCGCTGACCAATATCTCGTTCCTGGTCGGGGCGGACGCTGCGGTCTCGAATATCTTCATCGCCTCCAGCAACTACGATGTGCTTGCCGGTCTGCAGTTCGGCTTCAGCCTGCCGTACAAGGGCTATTTCAACATCAGTCCGATGTACTTCCAGCGGATGCAGCACGGCGCACAGCTGATGCCCCCGGGTTTCGGCGGCCCGGTGTCGATGCCGCCGCCTTATCCCGGCCTTCCCGACGGCGTGATGCACTTCTCACCGACCTGGGGGCTCGATTTCAACTACTACATGGATCTCGGCTTCCTGCCGGAGACCCTGCGATATTTCTCGATCAGCGGTCGTGCGTCGATCCGCGGCGCGGACGGCAATGGCGGCTACGGTCCATATCCGAGAAGCCCGCTCAACAACCGCACCACCGCCTACGCGCTCGAGCCGGTCCGCCTGACGCTCGACGCGGGCAAGCTGTTCTGGGGAGCGAGCTATGCGCATCTGGTCGACGTCTGGGCCGCGTGGCGATACGAAAAGAACATCGGCGGCTATGCCGAAGCCTATGACACGTCCTGCATCACCAAGGGCGCCTACAATGGCAGTTGTTCGAGCAATGGCATCTACTACGGGATGACCGTGAAGCTGGGCGCGCCGCTGCCGGGAACGCCGGCCCTGTCGCCGTTCGGCACGCCATTCTTGAGCAGCGTCGACAACAGCTTTACCTATGGCGTGCTGCCGAGCGCGACCGCTCCCGGTGAAACCGCAAAGACGGTCAAACAGGTCTACGCCTTCACCCACACCGACAGCTGGGCCTATGGCACCAACCGTCTCTATGCCGAACTGCTGAAGTCCGATCATCGCGATCCGGCTTCGCCCTGTTCGGCGGTCTACAGCCATCCGGCCTTCGGCGTCACCGCGCCTTGCTCGGGCAATATGGAGATCAACGCTTCGCTGCGCAGCACGATCGGGTTCAACGAAGTCTTCAACACCACGGCGTTCAGGGCAGGGGCGCTGCGCAACGTGTCCTTCGAGATCGGCGCCGACGGGCGCACGACGCTGGGCTATGCCGCACCGGCCAAGGAGGCAATCGTCGCCGGCCTGCAATTCGCGTTCGACTTGCCGTTCAAGAGCTACCTGACCATCGCGCCGCTCTACTATCAGGAATGGAATCATTCGGCCTACGCGGTTCCGAACAACGCGGGCAACAGTCCGTATGGGGTCGGACTCTACGGCGTGCCGCCTTACAAGGGCCTGATGCCGGCCGGCTTCACCGGAACGGTCGACGGCAATCTGCATTACGATCCGACCTGGGCGCTCGAGATCGACTATGGCAGCGCGCTCGATTTCCTCCCGGAAAGCCTGCGCTACTTCTCTGTGAGCGGACATGTCGGCATCTACGGGCCGAAGGGCAACGGCGCCTATGGCGGCAACACGCTGCCGTCGAGCTGGAACACCAGGACGGAGGTCAACGCCGAGCCGGTCCGCCTCAGCTTTGACGCCAGCAAGGCGCTGTGGGGCGAAAAAAACGCGCACCTCGTCGAGGCCTTCGTGGCGTACCGCTACTGGCACAACAAGTTCGGCCTTGACGGCAGCAACGCCGCCAACGGCATCTGCTTCTTTGCCAACGGCACGAGCAACAAGAGCTGCACCGAACAGACGGTCTACACCGGCGTGACGGTGAAGTTCTGAGGGGCCTGTCGTTCACCCCTTGGCGATCGGATCACGGTGCCGGGAATTGCGAATAGGATAGTCCCGCGAGGAGCTGCCCAATCGGGTGGCGGTGGAAAAACGCACCCTCGGAACACGTGCGCAATCCGGATCATTTTTGCACCACGGCTGTGCGCATGTTCGCACTAAGCGGCCGATGCAGGTGCGCCTACCTGCAAGGTCCCCGGACGATCCGGGTGTGCAAACCCAGGGAATTGATATGTCGAGATTGGAAGGCAAGGTCGCGGTGATCAGCGGCGGCAACAGCGGCATCGGGCTCGCCATCGCGCAGCGCTTCGTGACGGAAGGCGCGCATGTGTTCATCTTCGGCCGCCGCCAGGACGCGCTCGACAAGGCGGCGAAGCTGATCGGCGGCAGTGTCACCGCGATCCAGGCGGACGCGTCCAGTCTCGAAGACCTCGACCGCGTCGCCGGGACCGTTCGAAAGGCCAAGGGCAGGGTGGACACGGTGGTCTCTAACGCCGGCTTCACCGAACAGGTGCCGCTCCGCGACATCACGGAGGAGCACTACGACCGAACGTTCAACCTGATGGCTAAGGGACCGCTGTTCCTGGTGCAGAAGATGCTACCGATGATGGGCGGCGGCGGATCGATCATCCTGGTATCGTCAGCGATGCACTATATGGGCCTGGCAAACCACTCGACCTATGCGGCAACCAAGGCCGCGGTGCGCTCATATGTCCGGACCTGGGCGGCCGAGTTCAAGGACAGCGGCATCCGCGCCAACCTGCTCAGCCCCGGCCCCGTCGATACGCCGATCCTGGACTCGCAGGCGTCGACGCCCGAGGAGGCCGCCGCGATCCGCAAGATGTATTCCAACTACACGCCGATGCTGAGAATCGGGCGTCCCGAGGAATTGGCCGCAGCAGCCGTCTTCCTCGCCTCGGACGAGAGCTCGTTCATGACCGGCTCGGACATGGTCGTCGACGGCGGCGTCAGCAACGTCTGATCTGCGAACCGGACCTTTCCTGTAGCGGCGCCTGATCAAGGCGCGGGCGGCGCTCGCGTCTTAGAACCTCATCAAATATCCGATGTAGGATTGGCGGGCCGGGGCCGAGAATGCGCTACGGCTTCGCGCTCCGCGGCGCTTCCGCCGCAACGGTGCTCTCGACCGGCTCGTAAGTCTCGGTCACGCAATTGTCGTCGGCTTCCACCTGCCGGCGATCGAAGATCGCGCCTTCGCTGATGAACACGCGATAGGTCTGCGTCCCCAGCGGCTTGCCGATCACTGATGTCAGTTCGGCGCGCACGCAGGCGGTCCAGCCGGTGCCGCGCGGGTCGTGCAGCGGAGCGGAGACCCGCACATGCGACGGCTGCGACCCGGCGGTGAACACCGAATCCAGCTTGCCGGCGACCAGCCGCTTGACGTCCGGAGGCGTCTCGGGCGGCGCCGGCTCGCTGGCCTTGACCTTCAACATCTCCGGCCACACCGCGTGGCTATCCGCCAGCCCGCAGCCGCTCAACATGAAGGCGGCGCCGGCCAGCAGCGCCGCCACGTGTACCTGTCCCTGTCCCATCGGGCGTATTTAATGTGCCGCCGCCAAGATTGCGCCCCCCTGGTGGGGCTGAATTCGCATCGCGCGACGCTTTGTCGATCAACAAATGTCGAGCGGCAAGTTATCTTGGGGTAGAGGTGTTGCCGGATGTTTCTACGGCTGTGGGGGAGAGGGACTGACATGAAAAGCTTGACGGTTGCTGCCGTCATTCTGGCGTTGATCGCGACACCGACCCTGGCCCAGGGCCGGCGAGGCGGCGGGGGCGACGACCGGAAGACGGAGAAGAAGCCCCAGATCGACGAGAAGGCCTATAAGGCCGCGCTCGATCGTATCCCCGAGCCCAAGGAGAAATACGATCCCTGGGGTGTCACCAAGCCGGCCGCCGATCCGGCCAAGAAACCGAAGTAGTCAGTCGAGATAGCCGCTCATCGGGAGCTCATCGGGTTCCTGCGGCGGCTCGACATAATAATCGAAGTCGGCGGCAGCACATTGCCGCACGGCATGAACCTTCACCTGACGGCTTTCGACCCATCTCCGGTATCTTTTGTCGGAGGCCGCCATGCTTCGCCGTTCGCTCCTCAGCCTGATCGTTCCGGTTGCGATCCTGTTCGGTGCCGTGCCGGCATCGGCGGAAAGCCGTCTGGCGCTGGTGATCGGGCAGTCCGCCTACAAGTCGGTGCCCGCGCTGCCCAATCCGGCCAACGACGCCAGGGCCATGTCGCAGATGCTGACGGATGCCGGATTTGCGGTGACGACGGCGTCGGATCTGTCCCAGGATGAGATGCGCGCCCGGATCAGCGACTTCGCCGGTCAGGTGGCGGCGAAGGGCGCCGACACGGTGGCGCTGGTGTTCTATGCCGGGCATGGCCTGCAGATCGATGGCGAGAACTATCTGGTGCCGGTTGACGTCGATCCGAAGCGCGAGGCCGACATCCCGATCCAGGCGGTTCGTCTCAACGACATCCTGAACACGCTGACCTCGGTGCCGAGCCGGATGCGCATCGTGCTGCTCGATGCCTGCCGCAACAATCCTTTCCCGGAACTCGGCAAGACCGCCGGGCACGGGCTTGCCATCGTCGACGCGAAGGTCGGCGCGCCTGGCACCTTCGTGTCGTTCTCGACGTCACCGGGTGCCGAGGCCGAGGACGGCAGCGGTGCCAACAGCCCCTATACGACCGCGTTGCTGGCTTCGGCGAAGGAGCCGGGGATCCCGATCGAGGATACGTTCAAGCGCGTTCGTCTTGCCGTGAACAAGGCGACCGATGGCCGCCAGACACCGTGGGACTCCTCGTCGCTCACCGACGACTTCCGCTTCATGGCAGGTCCTTCGTCCTCGCCCGCGGCCACGCCGGCGCCGGCCGCGACCAAGCGCACCGTCGACGAGTGGAAGCGCGAATTGCAGGGCAAGCCGATCGAGGCTGCAAACGAACTGATCGTGGTTGATGGCACCGACGAAGCCTATGAAGCCTTCGCCGCGATCTTTGCCGGCACGCCGCGCGGCCTGCAGGCGCGCGACTGGCTCGACCGGCATCGCCGCATGGTGGCGTGGAACGACGCTGTTCTCGCCAACACCGCGGCGGCCTATCGCAGTTTCCTCGTGCTGTATCCCGACAGCGATCTCACGGCCACCGCGCGCAAGATGATCGAACGGTTGCGTTACCGTCCCGACCTGACGCCGGCCACAGCGCTCAGCGTGCCCGCGACCAATGTCGCGCTGGCGGCGCCGACGTGTCCCTGCAACGCCGCGCCGCCGGAGCAGCAGAAGGCTGCCGCGCCCGCGAAGAAGCGCGCCGATCCCGATCCGCCGCGGCGCGCAGGCAAGCGCCCGCCGCGCGTCGTGGTCGAGGACGACGTCGTGGTGGTGCGCCGGCCGCCTCCTGCCGTGGTCTACGAGCCTGTCGGACCGCCGATCGGAATCGGGATTGGCATCCGCGGCGGCTATCGCGGCAATTATGGCGGCGGCTATCACAGGGGTGGATACTGAGGCGCCAATCGCGTAAAGGCTTTCCCGCATGAGATGCGGCGTCCGATGATCGCATCTTGCGGGAGGACGCAATGCGGTCCCTGTTTCGCCTGCTCGCCGCCCTGGTGCTTTGCGTACAACCGGCACTCGCCTGGGAGTATTGGGGAGGGGATCGCGGGGGACAACGTTTCTCGCCGCTGACGCAGATCACGGCGGACAATGTCGGCACGCTGGTGCGTGGCTGGGAATTCCGCACCGGCGATCTCGACGCTCGCCTGCCCGAGGTCATGAAGCGCACCAAGTTCGAGGTGACGCCGCTGTTCGTCGAGGACAGCCTGATCTTCTGCACGCCGTTCAACGAAGTGATCGCGCTCGATCCCGGCACCGGTGCGCAGAAATGGCGCTTCGATCCGAAGATCAGCATGGCGCAGCGGCCGGCCAACCGCTTCGTCTGCCGCGGCGTCGCGCACTGGACCGATGATCGCGCGGCCGAAGGTGCGGCCTGCAAGTCACGGATCTTCACCGGCACCAATGACACGCGCCTGATCGCGCTCGATGCCAGGACCGGCAAGCCCTGCGCCGATTTCGGCAATGGCGGCGAGATCAAGATCGATGCCGGCATGAAGCTGGAATGGCCGGGCGAATTCCAGATCACGTCGGCGCCGGTGACCGGCCGCGGCGTGGTCGTGGTCGGGTCGGCGATCGGCGACAACCGGCGGGTCGACGCGCCGGTCGGCGCAGTGCGCGCCTTCGATGCACGGACCGGCCAGCCGCGCTGGACCTTCGATCCGCTGGTGCACGACAGCGTCGAGGCCGGCCACAGCAATGTCTGGGCGCCGATGTCGGTGGACGAGGAGCGCGGCCTGGTGTTCCTGCCGACGACATCGCCCAGTCCCGATTTCTGGGGCGGCAAGCGCCCCGGCAATGACGAGCACGCCAATTCGGTGGTCGCGCTGCGGATCGAGACCGGCGAGCTCGCCTGGGCCTTCCAGACCGTGCATCACGACGTCTGGGATTATGACCTGCCGGCGCAGCCGACGCTGGCGCGGATCGACACCGGCAACGGCATGCGTGACGTCGTGATCCAGCCGACCAAGCAGGGCTTTGTATTCGTGCTCGATCGCGACACCGGCAAGCCGGTGTGGCCGGTCGAGGAACGCGCGGTGCCGCAGAACGGCGCCGAGGGCGAGAAGCTGTCGCCGACGCAGCCGTTTCCGACCCATGTGCCGCCATTGCTGACACAGCGCATGACGGCCGATGATGTCGGCGGCATGCTGCCGGGCGTCGGTAGCTCGGCATGCGAGAAGCTGCTCGCGCAATCCCGCAATGAGGGGCTCTACACGCCGCCGTCGACGCAAGGCACGATCGTCTATCCGATGACCGGCGGCGGCGTGAACTGGGGCAGCGCGGCGTTCGATCCGGTCAACCAGATCCTCCTCGCCAATGTCAGCCATGCGGCGCATGTCATTACCTTGATCCCGCGCGACCAGGCCAAGGGCTTCAATCCGCCGCCCGGCCATGATTTCGGCCAGCAGCAGGGCGCGCCGTTTGCGATGTCGCGGGCGCTGGCGAGCACGGAGGTTGGCTCGCCGTGCAACAAGCCGCCATGGGGCGAGACGGTGGCGGTCGATCTCAAGGCCGGCAAGGTGCTCTGGCATTCGACGGTCGGCACCAGCGAGGATCTCGCGCCGCTCGGCATCGCGCTCAATACCGGCACGCCGCTGCTCAGCGGCGTCGCGATCACCGCGGGCGGACTGGTGTTCACCGGCGCGATGGATGCCTATCTGCGCGCGTTCGATGTCAAGTCGGGAAAACAATTGTGGCTCGGCCGGCTTCCGGTGCCAGGCGTCGCCAATCCGATGACCTATCTGTGGAAGGGCGAGCAGTATATCGCGATCGGTGCCGGCGGTCATTCCGAAGGCGGCACATCGATCGGCGACAGCGTCGTCGCGTTTCGCCTGCCGCGTCAGGGCGAAGCTGTTTCGCCTCTCGCGCGCCTGATCGATCGTCCCGGTGGACGGTTTGCTGCGAAGGCACTCGCGGCCGGCGTGGTGGTGATCGCGCTGATCGGACTGATCTGGCGTTGGCGCAGGAAGCGCCGCATCAGCGCGGCGTAGTGCGGCAGCGCGCGCGTTGCGCCGTTGCATGACAAATCAGCGACATCGGTTCAGCGACATCGGTTCTCAATGCGTGCATCGAAACGACGTGCAGGCGAACGCGCGCGATGTCATGCTTGCGTTCGCCGCGACGCTTCGCTTACGAGGTCGCGAGCGGACGCGCCGGGTGCCCGGCGGCCGGTTCATTTCAGATCATTGCCCATGGAGATTGCGATGAAGATCACTGCCTCGATCATGCTTGCCGCCGCGCTTGCGCTGTCGTCCGCGCCGGCCAACGCCACCGTCCTCGATCTCTCGACCATGACCTGCAAGCAGTTCGTCGAAGGCGGCGACGACACCATCAAGATGGTGCTGGTCTGGATGGACGGCTGGTACAAGGGCGATTCCGACGAGGCGATCATCGACACCGAGGTGTTCACCGAGAACGCCAAGAAGTTCGGTACCTATTGCGGAAAGAATCCGACCATCAGCATCGTCAACGCCGCCGAAGCCGTGCTCGGCAAGTAATCATCCCGGCAGCATCGCGAACGCGCTCGACACCATCGCCACCGGCTTGTTGTCGGTGGCGGAGGATAGCGTGACGCGGCCGAAGCTCATGGTGCGGCCGAGCCGAACCACACGGGCATCGGCCAGCACGTCGGAGGCGGTCACCGCGCGCATGAAATGCGTGGTCTGGTCGACCGTCGTCATCGGGCGATAGCCCTTGTTGGCCGCGAGATTGGCGAGCACCATCGCGGTGTCGGCGAACGCCATCAAGGCCTGGCCGCAGACGATGCCGCCGTTGCGGCACAGCCGCTCCGAGAACGGCATGCGCAGGATGGCGCCGGGCTGCCAATCGGCAGCGTTGCCGGGCGGCGGCGTGAACTCGAACTGCTCGATCGACAGATTGAGGTCCTGCACCCACGGCGCAAAGACGTCGCCGAGCACCCGTCGCGCCTCGTCGATCCCGAATTCACCGGCCTGCTGCATGACGTCCCGTTTCCCCTGTTGATTTGTTGTTCTCTATCTATCGCCTAATTGCGCGTGACATGCACGCGCGGCGTGTTGCCGGCATTCCACTTGCCGTCGATCGCCCGTTCGATCTGGGCAGCGAGCTGCAGCAGCAGGCCGTCATCGGCCTGTTTCGCGATCGCCTGGATGCCGAGCGGCAGGCCGTGCTCGTTGGTCGCGAGCGGCAGCGAGATCGCCGGGATGCCGCAGAGATTGGCGAGCGGCGTGAAGGCGAAGTTGCGCCAGAGATTGCCGAACCAGTCCAGCACCGACGGATTGTCGCTGATGGTGAGATATTCCGTGGTGCCGACCTTCGGCGTCGGCAGCGCCGTGATCGGGGTCAGGATGATGTCCCAGTCCTCGAAGAAGGCGCCGAAGCCGCGCGCGGTCGTGTTGAACACGGCCTGCATGCGCGCGCGATCGGCGAAGCTAAAGTCGCGGCCATGCTCCCAGATGCGGATATTGATCGGCTCGATCAGGTCCGCCGGCGGCCGCGTCAGGCCGCGCGCCGCGAGCATGTTGCCGATGACGACGGCGAAATTGCTGATGTAGCAGGTGGTCTGCGCTGCGAACGCCTCGGCGTAGTCGATCGACGGCAGTGCGTAATCGACCTGATGGCCGAGGCCTTCGAGGAAGCGTCCGACCCGCTCGAGCTCGGCGGTGATATGCGGCGTCGCGCGGTAGTCGCCCCAGGTGTGCGACAGCGCGATCTTGAGACGGCCGGGATCGCGCGCGATCATTGCTGTATACGGCTCCGGCGGTGTCCAGAATGGCATGAACTCGCCGGGCGCAGGTCCGCGACACGCGTCGACGAAGGCGGCGGTGTCGCGCACCGAGCGCGACTGGCAGCCCTGGATCGAAACGAGGCCAGTGAGATCGGACAGATGCGGCGCGAGCGAGAACACGCCGCGTGATACTTTCAGTCCGATATTGCCGTTGACGCCGGCGGGAATCCGGATCGAGCCGCCGCCGTCGGTCGCATGCGCGATCGGCACCGCGCCGGCGGCAACCATTGCCGCGCTGCCGGCCGACGAGCCGCAGGTGGTGTAGTCGGTATTCCAGGGATTGCGCGTGACATAGACCGCGGGGTTTTCGGCCGAGCTGCAGACCCCGAACTCCGGCGTGGTGGTGCGGCCGATCAAATTGAGGCCGGCCTTGCGCAGCTTGGTGGTCAGGAAGGTGTCGGCTGCGGCGCGGTTGCCGCGCATCATCAGCGAGCCCATCTCCTGCAACCGTCCCTTCAAGGTCGGGCCGAGATCCTTCATCAGGAAGGGCAGGCCGGCGAACGGGCCGTTGAGGTCGGCGCCGTCGCGCGCGGGATCTGCGATCACGTCGTCGAACAGCTCGACCACGCCTGACAGCGCGGGATCGACCTTGGCGACGGCGCTGGCTGCCTGCGCCGCCAGCTCCCGCGGCGTCAGCTCGCCGTTGCGGACGCGCTCGGCGAGCGCCGTCCCGTCATGCCGCGTCCATTCGTCCCAGCTCATCGCCAAAGTCATGTCGTCGATTCCTTTTCTGCTTTGTTGCGCACTGTAATTTGCAGAGCCGCCCGGTCAAACCGTCGCGCTTGCGCTGCGTTCCGACGCGCCCGCGCTGCGCTCCGACGCGCTTGCGCTACGCTCCGAGGCGCGCTTGCGCTGCGCTCCGACGCGCTTGCGCTGCGCTGCAAGCGCCGTGCCCGGCTTGAAAATGCCCCAGTTTTGGCGCCCAATTGCCCTTCGTCAGCGTTGGGGGCGTACATGTTCCGCAGGTTGGTGTTGCTGGGCGGCGTGATCGCGATCGGGCTTGCGCTTGGTGGGTGCACGCGTTGCGGTCCGATCTGGGACGACTGGATGCAGTCGCCGAAATCCTGCAAATCAGACCACCTCTAGGGCAGGGACGGACGCGCTTGGCGACCGCTTTCTTGCGGTGATATACCGCGGACGAAAATGCAGGGAGCGTTGTGATGAGAGTTTTGTGCGCAGTTGCGGTCGCGGTGCTGCTGTCGGCGCCGGCCTATGCGCAAATGCCGAACGTCAATCTGATGCCTGAGGTCAAGACCAAGACCCAGGACGAGAAGGATCGGGACGCGGTCAACGACCGGGCCTACAAGGACTCGCTGAGCAAGATTCCGGATGCCAAGGGTTCGTCCGATCCCTGGGGCGCGGTGCGCAGCGATGCGCCGAAGGCGGCGGCCCATCCCGCCAAGCCGAAGACCAAGACCGGAAGCTCCGCGCAGTAACGCGCGTTCGGGGCGGCTTCCACTTCCTGCGGACTCGGATTCTCGCGGCGTCGCCCCTATATTGGGGGCGTCGTCAGTTGGTCCGGAGTTGCGGCAATGGTGTTTCGTCCGCGCGATCTCGCCAGCCGGATGGCTGCGCGGCGCAAGCCGGATGACGGCTATTTGCGCGAGACCTTCAGCCTGCCGCGCGATCAGGCTCGCCTGCGGGCGCGCGCCTTTCTCAAGCGCTATCCGAAGGCCGCCTATATGAGCGCGGTCGAGAGCTGGCGTGAACTGCCCGGCGGCGAGATCGAGTTCACGATGCGGCGGCTGGCCAGCGCGGACTGAAGCGCACAGTCCGTTTGGCTTGCGCGGCGGATCCGATCGAACCGGCCGCGCCTCAATCGTGATTGCTCTGCCCGCGGGGGCGTCCCAGCCCGAGATTGTTCAGCTCGCGGTCGATCCGCAGCTGCACGCGGCGGATCGCCAGAAGGTCGAGTTTCGCTTCGGTCTTGCCGGTGAAGACCCGGTCGCCGATCTGGAAACGCCATTTCCAGACGCCGGCCGTGACCTGCGTGACGCTGAATTCGACGCCCTTGTGAATCATCTGAAACGGTTCCGCGAAGGAATGGCGGTCGTCGACAATTAAACTAAAGGTTGTAGTAATAATTAACACTCGTAAAACGATGTTGTGAACCGCGGCGGCCGTCCGGGCGTCGGTGTGAATCCCGAAGTGGACCCATCCGCCGGCGGCACGCGATGTCTTGCGACACGAAATCTGGCGTTGGCCCCGGCGCGCCCATGTTACGAACACTGGCGGAAGCCGAGTCTTCCCGTGAAGGCTACGTAGTTTTTTTGGGGGTCAGGAGGGGTACCAAGGTAGTATGCAGATTGTGCCAATCGGGCGCCGCTACCTCCAAATCCGCCGGTAACTCGTTGATTATTCGGGACACTTGCGACGAGGGTGGATCCGCCTGCTCGCGGAACTTTGTTCTAGCCCGGAGAACTACGGATCGCGCCGGACCGCTATCCAAACGGCCCGAGAACAGGCCCACGCCGCGTTCCGGAGCGCTGACCTTTTCAAGCCGATCGGACGCCGAAAGCACAACGCCGCCCGCTTGAAATCAGTGCGGACGGCGTTGGCCCTAGCCCCAGGAAGGTGTGCAAAATCCTGATGACTGGAAGCCTATACAATCTGTGCCAGAGGACATGTCCCGAATTGGCTATCACGGTTGCCAACCTCGGGCGACTCGGCCTCAGCGCGCAGCAGGAACAGATGGCGTCCCATGGAAAATGATGGGGCCAGAACATTTACTATGCCGCCTCGGTAGTCCTACTGAGAACATCGGCCAGGCCGCGGTTTCCGTTCGCTCCATCCGATGCGAAGGCATTCAGCCGATGCCGTCCCCGTCAGGACGCTCGCGCAGGGAACCAGGACACGCCGGCAATAGGAACGAGCGCACCGCACTCCGGATTATCTCCTGTTCGGGTGCTGTTCCTGCCGGGCAGCATCGGGACGACCAAAGTGCAACTCGGCCCCGGTTAGTGCCCACTCGCTGGGGCCGTTTTTAGCGCCTCCGATCCGCAAGAGAGGAGCCGCGCGAATCCGAGGCGGCTGCGGGCATGGCGTTTGACCAGCCTGGCCAAGCACTTAGCGGGCTCAAACTCGCGGGCAGCCGGAGAACTGCGAACGAATTGGGCACCATCGAAATCTATATGCCCAGAAGCGTGCATAATCTCGCGGGCGTGTCGCACAAACCGCATATTGATTGATGGCCGTATAAAAGCCGGCGGGCGTTAGAACATCCCGTGATCGCAGCACGGGTCGCGCTGCCGAGAACATCGGCTAAGTCATGGTTTCCCTTTGCTTGATCCGAACGGCGAGATTCCCAAATCCGATTGGGGACCCGCGCGCCGGAATGTGCACAGCGCTTCGGTGCTGTCCTAGTTACGACACTCGCAGACGGGAATTAGGACACTCGTCAAAGCGAGGTAATCCGGGATGGATCATCACCGGCTCCGCCGTTCAGATACAATGTGATTGCGCTCACAGTGAGCGCTAGTGGGACGACTCCGGCCGCCATCTAGCCCCTGCGAGCGCGCCGGGGCCGTCTCGGACATCACTAATGATCAGTTCCGTTCTTCGGAACACCGTGCTCTCCCGGAATCCTCAAACCTGTGGATAAGTGTAAAGTAGCTCTTGCCGAGGTGAGAGCATTTCAGGGCGTGAGATTTTCGAGAATTTCCTTGGCTGGGGGCCGCAATACGCGAGCGGCCCCCTCTCGTTTCAGCCGGCGCGGTAAGGCGGCCTCAGCATCACCTCCAAGGGTGCTGGGGCCGTTTCTTATGACACCGTCACTGACTTGCCTAAGTGAATGCGGGAACGGTTATCCGGCCGCATACTAGCGCCATGTTCGATCAGATAGACGTCGGCGAATACGCCGTGATTGGCTTTGGGTTGGTCGGCCTCGCTGTGGGCGCGGCCTATATCCTCGTGTCCTAAAGCCACCTCAGGGATGACACGTAACCTTGGCCCCGGCTTGCACCCCCTCGCTGGGGCCGCTTCTTTGGGATTTAGGGGGGCGGGTCGCGCGCCATTATGGGCGGCAGGTCGTTCAGTTTTCTTTGGCGTTGCCGCCGCCGTCAAGTGCGCAGGAAAAGCCCGCGCCCAAGCCGCCATCATGGCGACGAATCTAAAAGCGAAAGAGGCCGCCAACTGAGGCGGCCTTACCGTAGACCAATCCGAGCCACGGCGATTCCCGCGATTTTTTTCGGATCGCTGATGCCTGTAGCACCGGCCTCAATAACCTTGCGGGCCACCATCTCACAAAGCGGATCATTGCGATCAACGAGGTCCATCGCACGCAAGGCGAGGTCAAAGGCCTGGCTTAGCAGCTCGACCTCTTCTGACGTATATTCGCCGGCCTTCAGCAAACGGCTGATTGGCATTTGTCCCGCTCCCTGCCAGAGCGCAAGTTCCGCTTTATAGCACAGGAACCCCGTTCACCCACGGAGAACCCCGGGACGGAAGCTGGCACAAACTGCATAGTGAATCTTATGGCTGCATAAAGAGCCGGGGATGGGCAGAACATTCGGTGACCTCCGCTCGGTAGTCCTACCGAGAACGTCGGCTAAGCCATAGTTTCCGTTCGCTTAATCCGAACTAGGGCACTTTCAAATTCAATCTAGGACACTGGGCTTAAATACGGACAGCGCCTAAATTTCCAAAAGAACATATTGCGAACATGGAACAAACGTGGTACGGGATTCCTATCAACAACGCATTCCGTCTGATCTCACCCGCCGTTTGTCCCGCTAGCGAATCCTCGCCATAAGGAGCACATCCCAAATGTCCGCCACCGCACTGCGTATCGTCGAAGGATCCTCCATGGACAAGTCCAAGGCCCTCTCAGCCGCGCTCTCCCAGATCGAGCGCCAGTTCGGCAAGGGCTCGGTGATGAAGCTCGGCAAGAACGACCGCTCGATGGATGTCGAGACGGTGTCGTCGGGATCGCTCGGGCTCGACATCGCGCTCGGCGTCGGCGGCCTGCCGAAGGGGCGCATCGTCGAGATCTACGGTCCGGAATCCTCGGGCAAGACCACGCTGGCGCTGCACACGGTGGCAGAAGGCCAGAAGAAGGGCGGCATCTGCGCCTTCATCGACGCCGAACATGCGCTCGATCCGGTCTATGCGCGCAAGCTCGGCGTCAACATCGACGAGCTCCTGATCTCGCAGCCGGACACCGGCGAGCAGGCGCTGGAAATCTGCGACACGCTGGTGCGCTCCGGTGCGGTCGATGTGCTGGTGGTCGATTCTGTCGCGGCGCTGGTGCCGAAGGCCGAGCTCGAGGGCGAGATGGGCGATGCGCTGCCGGGCCTGCAGGCGCGCCTGATGAGCCAGGCGCTGCGCAAGCTCACCGCCTCGATCAACAAGTCGAACACGATGGTGATCTTCATCAACCAGATCCGCATGAAGATCGGTGTGATGTACGGTTCGCCGGAAACCACCACCGGCGGCAATGCGTTGAAGTTCTATGCCTCGGTCCGCCTCGACATCCGCCGCATCGGCGCGATCAAGGAGCGCGACGAGGTGGTCGGCAACACCACCCGCGTCAAGGTGGTGAAGAACAAGCTGGCGCCGCCCTTCAAGCAGGTCGAGTTCGACATCATGTACGGCGAGGGCGTTTCCAAGATGGGCGAGATCCTCGACCTCGGCGTCAAGGCCGGTCTCGTCGAGAAGTCGGGTGCCTGGTTCTCCTATGACAGCCAGCGGCTCGGCCAGGGTCGCGAGAATTCGAAGGCGTTCCTGCGCGCCAATCCCGATATCACCACCAAGATCGAAGCCGCGATCCGGCAGAACTCCGGCCTGATCTCCGAGCAGATCCTCGCCGGCGCGCCCGAGCGTGACGCCGACGGCGAGGAGCCGACGGAGGAGTAGACCTCAAGCAGACATGATTTCGCTGGAAGCGGGCGCTGAGGACGTTGAGTTGCCGACGTCTCCGGCGCCCGTTTTGTTTTGCTGCACTCGTTGAGCAAACCAACGATGACTGCCATGACACGTCTGATCCTGGCGACGAGCGATCTTGCGGGCACCATGCTCAGACGGGCAGGGCAGGCCGATATCGCCATTGGCTTCAGGCCGCGCTTCGTTTGGGGAGCGCTGCCGTCTCGCGCCGAGCTTGCGAGCTCGTTGGAGCGACGCTCCGCCGAACATCATGACTTCGGCACGCATTGGCTCGACGTCGCAAGCCGGAAACACCTCGCTCCGGTAGGCGATCATTCTCTCAGTTTGCTCGAATTCTGCGATCGCTGCAGCAGCATCGAGCTCTGGGCCGATCCCCGCCCGAACGACCAGCTAGTCCTGGTCTGGCTGCTCGACTTTCTGCGTCCTCACCGGCGTATCCTGTCGAAGCTCGTGGTGGTCCAGACGGATGTCGAGATCGTCGCCGCACGCGGAGGTGCTGGCCTGGCACAATGGCGATTGCCGAAACTCACAATGACGGATCAGCGTCTGGAACTGGCCAGCCGCGCCTGGACACGCATCCACACCGCAGCCCTGCTTCGACCTCCTGGCGGAAGACCTGTCGGTCATACCGCAGCTCCGCGCGGCGCTCATCGCACTGTTCGAGGAGCTTCCCGATCAGGAAACCGGTCTTGGCGCGACCGAATTGCGAATGCTGGAGCTCGTCGCTGAAGGCGAGACCAAGCCGGGGCCCATCACAAGTGATCTGTACAGGGAACGCGGCGTGTTCGATTTTCAGGAAGCACACCTGGTGCTGGATGGGCTCGCATATTGTCGATCGCCTGTCCTTGCTGGATTGCCTGCAGAGCGCGTTGTGGTGGACAATTCGAAGGCGCATCAAGAACGAATGTTCAGTCGGCTGTCGGTCACTGATTTTGGCCAGGAGGTGCTGGATGGTGAACTCGACTTCAGCCAGTACAACCCGATCCATCGCTGGTGGGGCGGCACGGAGTTGACCAACGACCGGCTGTGGCGCTGGGACGCGCTGGGCCGCACCCTGGTCGCCCCATAGCTGAAACTGGCCTGAGCGCAGGGTGGCCCGTCATGACTCGACTCGTCCTCACCTTCACTGATAGCGGAGCGGGCGCCGTGAAGGCGGCACGGTTTGCCGATTCCGTGATCGGTGTCGAATTGCAGTTCGCTTGCGGAAGATTGCCGGCGTCAAGCGAACTCGATGCGATGTTCTCGCGACGCGCGGCTTCGAGCGGTGCCGGAGCCCACTGGCTGGACAATCTCACCGGTCGATCGCTCGAGGACGCGCATCGTCAGGGTCTGGGATTGATTGAATTCTGCGAGCGCTTCGATGCCGTCGATCTATGGGTCGATCCCGATCCGAACTCGCAGTTGCAGTTGGTCTGGCTGCTGGATTACCTGCGGCCGCACCCAACCGTCAGATCCAGGCTTGCGATACTGCAGGCGGATCGCGCCATCGGCGAGCAGCAGCCGACCGAGTTGACGGCTTGGCAGCCGCGCGTGGTCCCCATCGGTACCCAGCATCTCGAAGCCGCCAGCGCCGCGTGGAGAGCCTGGGGCGCGTCAACGCCGGAAGCCTGGTTCATTCTGCTGAATCAGGATCTGGGCGCGCTGCCGCAATTGCGAAACTCAGTCGTCGCGCTGCTGGAGGAACTTCCATGGCGTAGCTCTGGGCTCAGCGCGACGGAAATGCGGATGCTGGAGTTGATATCTACTGGACATGTCCATCCGTACGACCTGTTTCCCGGGCACGAGAAACTCAACGCTCGGCGGACGTTCGGTTATTGGCAGACAGGGGCTCTGCTGGATGGTCTGGCCCGTTGTCCTGTGCCTGCCATCTCAGGCCTCGATGAGGGCCCATTCGATCTCGACATGCATGAAGACCCTGACCGTCATCAGCGCTACAAGCTCAGCCGGCTCGTGCTGACCGGCCTCGGCAAATCGATCGTCGAGGGCGCTGCCGACTTCAGCCAGTACAATCCGATCCATCGCTGGTGGGGCGGCACGGAGTTGACCAATGACCGGCTGTGGCGTTGGGACACGGAGAGCCGCGCCCTGATCGACCCGTAAGGCTTGGTTGCGGGACGCCAGCAGGCGTCGCTCGTCCCTACACCAGCGCCTTTTCACGGCTCGCGATCAGCGTCCGCAGATCGTCCGTCACCGCGACCGATTGATGGGCTGTCTGGTCGGTCGCGACCCAGATGATCTCGCCGGTGGCGCGAAGATCGTCGGAGCCCTTGGCGAAGATGGCGAGCGCCAGGTTGATCGAGGAGCGGCCGATCCGGGCGACCCGGACGCAGACCTCGATGTCCTCGTCGAACCGGATCGGCGCCTTGTACTCGACGACCGACTTCACGGTGTGGAAGTCGATCCCGGTCCGCGCCACCTCGCCGAGATAGTCGTAGCCGAGCGCGCGGAAATACTCCGTGATCGCGGTGTCGAAATAGGTCAGGTAGTGGGCGTTGAACACCACGGCCTGCGCATCGACCTCGGAATAGCGGACGCGAAACGGGAAGTGAAACCAGAATTCCTCGCGCATGTCTCCTCCTGCCGCGGCGTCGGTCGCTCCCGCGCATTCCGCGCGATAGCCGAATCGCGGACCCGTTGGTTCTACCCGCCCTACCGACTGGATCTAGTGCCGGCGGATGACCAGTCGCCCCAATCCCTACTGTGCATGGGGTTGTTTTCGACGTTTTGAACTGGACCTCGTAGCAACCATCCCCGCTTGAGGGTTGCTACAACATCACACAACGGAGGCCCGTTACTCCGCGGCCTGCGCGTAATCCTCGATCGGCGGGCACGAGCACACCAGGTTGCGGTCGCCGTAGACATTGTCGACGCGGCCGACCGGGCTCCAGTATTTGTCGGAGCGCGACACGCCTGCGGGGAAGCAGCCCTCGGCGCGGGTGTAGGCCCGGTCCCACACATCGTCGGCGATGTCGTGCACGGTGTGCGGCGCCCGGCGCAGCGGCGAGGCCTCGACCTTCCAGCGGCCCTTCTCGACGTCTGCGATCTCGCCCCGGATCGCGATCATGGCGTCGCAGAAACGGTCGATCTCGAACTTCGATTCCGATTCCGTCGGCTCGATCATCAGCGTACCCGCCACCGGGAAGCTCATGGTCGGCGCGTGGAAGCCGTAGTCGATCAGCCGCTTGGCGATGTCGTCGACGGTGACGCCGCTGGTCGTCTTCAGCGCCCGCGGGTCGACGATGCACTCGTGCGCGACACGGCCGCGCTCGTTGCGGTACAGCACCGGGAAGTGCGCCTCCAGCCGCGCCGCGATGTAGTTCGCATTGAGGATCGCAATCTCCGTGGCGCGCGTCAGGCCTTCGCCGCCCATCATCAGGATGTAGATGTAGGAGATGGTCAGGATCGACGCCGAGCCGAACGGCGCGGCCGACACCGGGCCGATGGCGTGTGCGGTTGCCCCATCGGTTGCGGGATGGCCCGGCAGATAGGGCGCAAGATGCGCCTTGACGCCGATCGGGCCCATGCCGGGGCCGCCGCCGCCATGCGGGATGCAGAAGGTCTTGTGCAGGTTGAGATGGCTGACATCGGCGCCATAATCGCCGGGCCGCGACAGCCCGACCTGCGCGTTCATGTTGGCGCCGTCGAGATAGACCTGTCCACCATGGGCGTGGACGATGTCGCAGATCTCGCTGATATGCTCCTCGAACACGCCGTGGGTCGACGGATAGGTGATCATCACGGCGGCGAGATTGGCGGAATGCTTCTCGGCTTTCGCGCGGAGATCGTTGACGTCGACGTCGCCGCGCGCATCGCACGCCACAACCACGACGTCCATGCCGACCATCGCGGCCGACGCCGGATTGGTGCCGTGCGCGGAGGAGGGGATCAGGCACACCTTGCGGTGCGGCTCGCCGCGCGCGAGATGGTAGCCACGGATCGCCAGCAACCCGGCATATTCGCCCTGCGCGCCGGAGTTCGGCTGCAGCGAGACCGCGTCATAGCCGGTGATGTCGCACAGCCACTGCTCGAGCCGCTTGAACAGCGCATGATAGCCCTTGGCCTGATCGGCGGGCGCAAACGGATGCAGATTGCCGAACGCCGGCCAGGTCAGCGGAATCATCTCGGTGGTGGCGTTGAGCTTCATGGTGCAGGAGCCGAGCGGGATCATCGCGCGGTCGAGCGCGAGGTCGCGATCTGAGAGCTTGCGCATGTAGCGCAGCAGCTCGGTCTCCGAGCGGTGGGTGTTGAACACCGGATGGGTGAGGAACGCGCTCGTGCGCCGCAGCTCCTTCGGCAGCATCTCGCTTGCGCTACCCTCAATCTCGGCAAAGCTGAGCTTGCCGCCGAACACGCGCCAGACCGCCTCGACGGTCTCCGGCGTTGTGGTCTCGTCGAGCGCGATGCCGAGCGTGGTTGCGCCGATGCGCAGATTGATCCGTTCCGCCTGCGCGCGCGAGACGATCTCGATCTGCTTTGCGCCGACCTCGACGGTCACGGTGTCGAAGAACGCCTCGCTGGTCGGCGTAAAGCCGAGCTTGCGCAGGCCGGCAGCGAGCACAGTGGCACGGCGATGCACGCCGCGAGCGATATGGGTCAGGCCTTCGGGGCCGTGATAGACCGCATACATCGAGGCGATCACGGCGAGCAGCACCTGTGCAGTGCAAATGTTCGAGGTCGCCTTCTCGCGGCGGATATGCTGCTCGCGGGTTTGCAGCGCGAGGCGATAGGCCGGTGCCCCGCGCGAATCCACCGAGAGGCCGACGATGCGGCCGGGCAGCGAGCGCTTCAGCGTGTCGCGCACCGCCATGTAGGCGGCGTGCGGTCCGCCGTAACCCATCGGGACGCCGAACCGCTGCGCCGAGCCGATTGCGATGTCGGCGCCGAGTTCGCCAGGCGAGGTCAGCAACGTCAGCGACAGCAGGTCCGCGGCGACGATCGCAAGCGCACCCTTGGCGCGCAGCGATGTGATCGCCGGCCGGAGGTCGCGCACCGCGCCCGATGTGCCCGGATATTGCAGCAGCGCGCCGAGAACGTCGGCCTTGTCGAGATCGGTGAGGGGATCGCCGACCACCAGCGCCCAGCCCAGCGGGGCGGCGCGTGTGCGCATCACCGCCAGCGTCTGCGGATGCACCTCCTTGTCGACGAAGAACACCTTCGCCTTGACCTGCGAGTGGCGCTCGGCGAGCGCCATCGCTTCCGCCGCCGCGGTCGCCTCATCGAGCAGCGAGGCATTGGCGACGTCGAGCCCGGTGAGGTCGCAGATCATGGTCTGGAAGTTGAACAGCGCCTCGAGGCGGCCCTGGCTGATCTCCGGCTGATACGGCGTGTAGGCCGTGTACCAGGCCGGGTTCTCGAGGATGTTGCGCTGGATCACCGCGGGCAGGATGGTGCCGGAATAGCCCTGGCCGATCAGCGACGTGAACACCTGGTTCTGCGCCGCGAGCTCGCTCATATGCGCGAGCGCCTCGGTCTCGCTCAGCGCGCGGCCGAGATCGAGCGGCGCCTTCTGGCGGATCGACGCCGGCAGCGTCTCACCCATCAGCGCCTGCAGGCTCGCGGTGCCGACCGTTTCCAGCATCGCGTTGATGTCGCGCGGTGACGGTCCGATGTGTCGGCGGACGAAATCGGTGGCGGCTTCGTTGATCGGCTTGAAGGGCGCGTTCATGGCATCATCCTCAGGCGGTGTGCGCGGCGTAGGCGGCCTCATCCATCAGGCCGCCGAGTTCGCCCTTGTCGGCAATTTTCAGCTTGAAGAACCAGGCCTTGCCGCCGGCATCCGAGTTGACCAGCGCGGGCTCGGCGGCGAGCGCCTCGTTGACCTCGATCACCTCGCCGGTGATCGGCGCGTAAACGTCGGAGGCGGCCTTGACGGATTCGACCACAGCAGCGGCCTCGGCCTTCTTCAGGCTGCGGCCGACCTTGGGCAGTTCGACGAACACGACGTCGCCGAGCTGCGATTGCGCATAATCGGTGATCCCGATCGTGGCGACATCGCCCTCGATGCGGAGCCATTCGTGGTCGGACGTGTACAGCGTCGTCATGGGATCGATCCTTTGGCGTTTAGCGTTTGTAGGTATTGGGGACGAAGGGCGTGGCGGCGACTTTCAGCGGCAGCCGCTGGCCACGCACTTCGGCGAAAACAGTGGTGCCGACCGCGGAAAGGGCGGTGGGCAGATAGCCCATCGCGACCGGCGCATTGAGGCTCGGGCCGAAGCCGCCCGAGGTCACCTTGCCGATCTGCTCGGTCGAGGTCGGGTCGGCGAACAGCAAGGCGCCTTCGCGCACCGGCGCGCGGCCCTCCGGCCTGAGCCCGACGCGGCGGCGTGCGGCGCCGTCGGCGAATTGCGCAAGAATCTTGTCGGCGCCCGGAAAACCGCCGGCGCGGGCGCCGCCGCTGCGGCGGACCTTCTGCACCGACCATTCCAGCGCGCCTTCGACCGGCGTCGTCGTGGTGTCGATATCGTGACCGTAGAGGCAGAGCCCGGCTTCGAGCCGCAAGCTGTCGCGCGCGCCGAGGCCGATCGGCAGCACGTCGGGATTGTCGAGCAGCGCAGTGACCAGGGCTTCGGCCTTGTCGGCCGGCACTGAAATCTCAAAGCCGTCCTCACCGGTATAGCCGGAGCGCGAGACGAAGCAGTCGATGTCGGCGACGCGGCGCGGGCCGGCATCCATGAATTTCATCGAACTGACATCTGCACAAAGTTTTGCCAGTGCCGATTCGGCCTTCGGGCCTTGCAGCGCGATCAGCGCACGGTCGGCCAGCGACACGATCTCGCAGCTATCGGAGAGATGCGCGCGCAGATGCGCCTCATCCTCGGCCTTGCAGGCCGCATTGACCACCAGGAACAGGTGATCGCCGAAATTCGCCACCATCAAATCGTCGAGCAGGCCACCGTCGTCATTGGTGAATTGCGTGTAGCGCTGCCGTCCCGGCGCGATGCCGACGATGTCCTGTGGCACCAGTTTTTCGAGCGCCAGCGCCGCGTCGCCGACCTTGCCGGATTTGGCCTTCAGCACGAGCTGTCCCATGTGGGACACCTCGAACAGGCCGGCGTCCTTGCGGGTGTGCAGATGCTCCCTGAGCACGCCCGCCGTGTATTGCACCGGCATGTCGTAGCCGGCGAACGGCACCATCTTGGCGCCGCGCGCCAGATGCAGCGCGTGCAGCGGGGTCTGTTTCAGCGGGGAGGTTTCGTGCGCAAGCATCACAGGGCCCTCGCGGTTCCCATCGGGGACCCATTTCCCCTTGAGAAACCTGCAGAAAGCCCCATCTGTCGCTGTGCCTGAGAGTATTATCCCGTCGGCGGACGCAATCGGGGAGAACCCCAGCGCCTCTTTCCAGATGTCAGACGTCACGCGGTCCTTTTGCCTGAGAGTTTCCGGGGCGGTTGCTCCTTCGGCGCCGGCGGCTAAGGCCGGTCTCTCCCGACGTGACGGGTAACAGGTAGGTAGAAAACACGGCGCCACCAAGACTGTCAACGCAGCTGCAACAACTATCCAATGGGGCTTTGTGCTGCCGCGGCAAGCCCATGATCCGCCTGCACAGTTTCTGGACACCGCAGCTGGCAATGTCTAAAAGCGTTCGGCCGGAAAATGACGCCTTTTTGCGGCTGGCCGGCCCCTTTTTCCGATTGGATGAACATGAGCAGCGTCAACGACATCAGGTCGACATTTCTGAACTTCTTCAAGGAGAACGGCCACGAGATCGTGGCGTCGTCGCCGCTGGTGCCGCGCAACGACCCGACCCTGATGTTCACCAATGCCGGCATGGTGCAGTTCAAAAACGTCTTCACCGGCGTCGAGAAGCGCAGCTATCAGCGCGCCACGACGTCGCAGAAGTGCGTGCGCGCCGGCGGTAAGCACAACGACCTCGACAATGTCGGCTACACCGCGCGCCATCTCACCTTCTTCGAGATGCTCGGCAACTTCTCGTTCGGCGACTACTTCAAGGAGCGCGCGATCGAGCTCGCCTGGAATCTGATCACCAAGGATTTCGGGCTGAAGAAGGACAAGCTGCTCGTCACCGTCTACCACACCGACGACGAGGCGGCGGGCTACTGGAAGAAGATCGCAGGCTTCTCGGACGACCGCATCATCCGCATCCCGACCTCGGACAATTTCTGGGCGATGGGCGACACCGGCCCGTGCGGTCCGTGCTCGGAGATCTTCATCGACCGGGGCGAGCACATCTGGGGCGGACCTCCCGGTAGCCCGGAGGAGGACGGCGATCGCTTCCTCGAATTCTGGAACCTGGTGTTCATGCAGTACGAGCAGGTGACGAAGGAGGAGCGCGTGGCGCTGCCGCGTCCCTCGATCGACACTGGCATGGGCCTGGAGCGCATGGCCTGCATCCTGCAGGGCGTCGAGAGCGTGTTCGAGACCGATCTGTTCCGCCACCTGATCGAGGCGGCTTCGTCGGCGCTCGGCCATGGACCGAACGAGCAGGACGTCGCGTCGTACCGCGTGATTGCCGACCATCTGCGCTCGTCGGCGTTCCTGATCGCCGACGGCGTGTTGCCGTCGAACGAGGGCCGCGGCTACGTGCTGCGCCGGATCATGCGCCGTGCGATGCGCCACGCGCAGCTCTTGGGCGCGAGCGAGCCGCTGATGCATCGCCTGGTCTGGGCGCTGGTCCGCGAGATGGGCCAGGCCTATCCGGATCTGGTGCGCGCGGAGAAGCTGATCGAGGAGACACTGCAGCTCGAAGAGACCCGCTTCCGCAAGACGCTGGTGCGCGGCCTGTCGATCCTCGACGAGAAGAGCGCCGGCCTCAAGAAGGGCGACATGTTCGACGGCGACACCGCGTTCACGCTGTACGACACCTACGGTTTCCCGCTGGACCTGACTCAGGACGCGTTGAAGTCGCGCGGCATCAGTGTCGACCAGGCGGCGTTCACCGACGCGATGGAGCGGCAGCGCGAGAAGGCGCGCGCCTCCTGGGCAGGCTCCGGCGAGGCGGCGACCGAGACCATCTGGTTTCCGCTGCGCGAGAAGCTCGGCGCAACCGAATTCCTCGGCTACGAGACCGAGAGCGCGGAAGGCGCGGTGACGGCACTGCTCAAGGACGGTGCCGAGGTCGATGCTCTCAAGGCCGGCGAGAGCGGCGCGATCGTGCTGAACCAGACGCCGTTCTACGCGGAGTCGGGCGGCCAGGTCGGCGACATCGGCGTGCTCACGGGTGAGGGCGTCAAGTTCCGCGTTACCGACATGCAGAAGAAGGCCGGCGATCTGTTCGTGCATGTCGGCACGGTGGAGCAGGGCACGCTGAACGTCGGCACCGCGCTGCAGCTCGAGGTCGACCATGCGCGCCGGTCGGCGATCCGCGCCAACCATTCGGCAACGCATCTGTTGCATGAGGCGCTGCGCCAGGTGCTCGGCGATCACATCGCGCAGCGTGGCTCGCTGGTCGCGCCCGATCGCCTGCGTTTCGATTTCGTGCACCCGAAGCCGATCACGCCAGAAGAGCTCGCCCGGGTCGAGGACATCGCCAACGATGTCGTGCTCGAGAACGACGAAGTCACGACCCGCGTGATGGCCGTCGACGACGCTCGCGAGGCCGGCGCGCGTGCGCTGTTCGGCGAGAAATACGGTGACGAGGTCCGCGTCGTCTCGATGGGCAAGAGCGCCCGCGACCACGGCCAGAACGCGCTCGGCTGGTCGGTCGAGCTCTGCGGCGGCACCCACGTTCGCCGCACCGGCGACATCGGCCTGATCTCGGTGACCAGCGAGAGCGCTGTCGCCTCCGGCGTCCGTCGCATCGAGGCGCTGACCGGGCGTCACGCGCGCAAGCATGCCAACGACACCATGGCGCTGGCCAAGACCGCGGCGGCCGAGCTGCGCACCACGATCGAGGACGTGCCTTCGCGCATCACAGCCCTGATGGAAGAGCGCAAGAAGCTCGAGCGCGACCTGTCGGATGCCCGGAAGAAGCTCGCGATGGGCGGCGGCGGAGCATCGAACGGTGCTGCCTCAGCCGTTCGCGAGGTCGGCAACGTCAAGCTGCTCGCGCGCGCGGTTGAAGGCGTCGAGACCAAGGACCTGAAGAGCCTGGTCGACGACGGCAAGAAGCAGATCGGCTCGGGCGTGGTCGCGATCGTCGGCGTTACCGAGGACGGCAAGGCCGGCATCGTGGTCGGCGTCACCGCCGACCTGACCTCGCGCTTCAACGCGGTCGAGCTGGTCCGCAAGGGCTCCGAGGTGCTCGGCGGCAAGGGCGGCGGCGGCCGGCCCGACATGGCGCAGGCCGGCGGCCCCGACGGCGCCAAGGCGGACGCCGCGCTGTCGGCGATCGAGCAAGCGATGGCCGGCGCCTGACGGAGAAGCTGATCGTGGCGACGGCTCCGTTCAAGCCCACGATCAGCGATCCCGGACTGCGCAATCGTCTTTACGAGCTGCTCGAGCGCGATGATCTGCCGCATTCGGGCGGCTCGCGGTTTGCCGGGATCATCGTCGCGATCATCACCGTCGACGTGCTGGCGGCGATCTTCGCCTCGGTACCCGAGATCGACGCGCAGTTCGGATGGCTGCTGACGACCGTCGAGATCGCGGCGGTGGCCGCATTCGCGCTGGAATATGCCGCGCGGCTCTGGAGCGTGGTCGGCCATTCCCTGCGCGACATGACGCCATTGCGGGCACGGCTCGAATACGCGCTTTCGACCCTCGGTCTCATCGACCTGCTGGCGTTCCTGCCGTCGGCCATCGCGCTCGCGATCGGTGACAAGACCGCGCTGGTGCTGTTCGGCATGCTGCCGTTCCTGAAGCTGGTGCGATATTCGACCGCGATGCGCTCGCTGCTCGCGGCGCTGCATGCCGAGCGGCGTACGCTGTTCGGCTGCGTCGTGATCCTGACCGGCGCGGTGCTGCTGTTTGCCGCGCTGCTCTATGCCATCGAGCACAAGGTGCAGCCCGACAAGTTCGGCACCATGCCGCAGGCGATGTGGTGGGCGATCGTGACGCTCGGCACCGTCGGCTACGGCGACGTCGTGCCGGTGACGCCGCTCGGGCGGATCGTCACCGTGGTTGCGATCGTGGTCGGGTTTGCGATGATCGCGCTTCCGGTTGCGATCATCTCGACCGCGTTCGCCGACGAGGTGCGGCGCCGCGACTTCGTCGTGACCTGGGGCATGCTGGCGCGGGTGCCGCTGTTCTCGCATCTCAACGCCGCCGACATCGCCGACATCATGCGGCTGTTGCGGTCGCAGACCATCGAGGCCGGCGAGGTGCTGGTGCGGCGCGGCGATGCGGCGTCGTCGATGTATTTCATCACCGCCGGCGAGGTCGAGATCGACCTGCCGAGCCAGCGCGTGCGGCTCGCCGACGGCACGTTCTTCGGCGAGATCGCGCTACTCAGGCGAACCAACCGGTCGGGCACGGTGACGGCGATGCGGAAGACCAAGCTGCTGCTGCTCGATGCGCAGGACTTCCATGCCCTGATCGAGCGCATGCCGGCACTCGCGGCCCATGTCCGGGAGACGGCGGAAGCGCGGCTCGCCGATCCGCTCGCGGCCGGCGGCGACCTTGCTGCCGCAGAGATCGCCCAGGCGCCGCGCGAGACCGACGGCGGTATCCGTGATTAGTTTAGTCGCGGCGCAGGAACACGTAATCCGCTGAGTACGCCGCGCCCTTCAAGGCGCCGGCCTTGTCGCAGGCGCCGCTGAGCTCGCCGCCCGAAGTGTTGATCCGCTGCACGGTGGCAACGCTCGAGAGCACGCCACTGCCGCGGTGGGAGATCACCTCGAGCTTCAGCCAGGCAATGTCTGCGGGCGTCGCGCCAGGCACGCTGCCGGCGGTGCGGGCGGTCACGGCGCTGCCGTCGACATGCTCCCAGTTGGGACCGGCATAGTGCCGGCCGACGGTGCGGCCATTGGCGATCAGGGTGGCGACCGGTTCGCGGAACGACCAGGCCAGCTTGCCGTCGGTGACCGGCTTGCATTCGTAGACCTGGACGCCCTCGGCATGGACCGACAGCACCGGGGACTCGCCGGGCGCCGCGACGGCGTCGGGCAGGGGATCGGCAGCTGATGCCGCCGACCCGGTGAGCAAGAATGATGCGAGCACGACGGCTCTGATGAGGGCCATGGTCACGCTCGCACCTGTCTTCCCAAGACGGCAGCCGTCAGGCCGCCATCGCCTTCGCGAGATTGTCGGACACCTTGTCGAGGAATCCGGTGGTCGAGAGCCAGCGCTGGTCGGCGCCAACCAGGAGCGCGAGGTCCTTGGTCATGTAGCCTTCCTCGACGGTCGAGACGCAGACCTTCTCCAGGGTGGTGGCGAACTTCGCCAGTTCCGGATTGTTGTCGAGCTTGGCGCGGTGGGCGAGGCCACGGGTCCAGGCGAAGATCGACGCGATCGAGTTGGTCGAGGTCTCCTTGCCCTTCTGGTGCTCGCGGTAGTGCCGGGTCACCGTGCCGTGGGCGGCTTCGGCTTCCACCGTCTTGCCATCCGGGGTGAGCAGGACGGAGGTCATCAGGCCGAGCGAGCCGTAGCCCTGGGCCACGGTGTCGGACTGCACGTCGCCGTCATAGTTCTTACAGGCCCAGACATAGCCGCCGGACCATTTCAGCGCCGAGGCCACCATGTCGTCGATCAGGCGGTGCTCGTAGGTCAGGCCCTTGGCCTCGAATTCCTTCTTGAACTCGCGGTCGTAGATGTCCTGGAAGATGTCCTTGAAGCGGCCGTCATAGACCTTGAGGATCGTGTTCTTGGTCGAGAGGTAGACCGGGTAGTTGCGCAGCAGGCCGTAATTGAGCGACGCGCGGGCGAAATCGATGATGGAGTCGTCGAGATTGTACATCTCCATCGCGACGCCGGCGCCGGGCGCCTTGAACACTTCCCGCTCGATCACGGTGCCGTCCTCGCCGACGAACTTCAGCGACAGCGTGCCCTTGCCGGGGAACTTGATGTCGGTGGCGCGGTACTGGTCGCCATAGGCGTGGCGGCCGATGATGATCGGCTTGGTCCAGCCGGGAACCAGGCGCGGCACGTTCTTGCAGATGATCGGCTCGCGGAAGATCACGCCGCCGAGGATGTTGCGGATGGTGCCGTTCGGCGACTTCCACATCTGCTTCAGGCCGAACTCCTTCACCCGGGCCTCGTCGGGGGTGATGGTGGCGCATTTGACGCCGACGCCGACCTTCTTGATGGCTTCGGCGGCGTCGATGGTCACCTGGTCATTGGTTTCATCGCGGTATTCCATGCCCAGATCGAAATAGAGCAGTTCGACATCCAGGAACGGGTTGATCAGCTTGTCCTTGATGTACTGCCAGATGATCCGGGTCATCTCGTCGCCATCGAGCTCGACGACGGGGTTGGATACCTTGATTTTTGCCATGACGGGGAGGCCCTCTTGGGAACGGCGCGCTTTTGACGGCGGGGGTGGAAAATACGCCTGCGCTATAGCACCGCCCGGGGACGGGCGGAAGCGCACCGGTTATGCACTTTCAGCCCATCTTTTCACCGAGAACCGCCATTCTGGCGGCGGCTCTCGGGTCCCTGTTCTGGACCGGTTTTCTTCACCTGCCGTCCGCTAGAATGGCACCTGCGTCGCGGTCCCGGCCACGACGTACCAAGTCACGAACAGGCCGGCGATCAGGGCCCCCGGCAGGCTCGATCCGGTCCGCCGCCAGGTGAAGGTCGCGATCACCGCGACGATCGCCAGCAGCGGCACGAACTGGATCGCGACGATGGTCGAGAGCGGCACGAAACCGGGGTCCGGGACCGGGTTGAACAGCTTACCCGTCAGCCACATCGTGCCGTATTGCAGCACCAGCAACACGATGAAACCGAACGTCAGCGCCAGGATGTTGGTGAGGTAGAGCGCTCCGCGTGGCGCATCCATGGTCGAGAAATTCCGGTGCAGCACGTGCAGCGCCACGACGAAAAACGCCGTGAACGGAATCAGATAGATCAGGAAGATGAGGAATTGCTTCGCGCTCATCAATTTGAGTGCGACGATCCAGAATCTGAAGTCGATCTTGAAGGCGAGGTCGGCGAGCCAGAGCGCGGCGTAACCCACCGCAACCGAGATCACCGCGATCACGACGGATTGACCGACAAGGCCGGCCCGGCTGGTGCGCTTCGGCGCGAACGGCATCAGGGCTAAAGTGATCAGGCCGTTGATGATGGCCCAGACCAGGATCTGGTTGGTGATGCCCTGCGGCAGGACCGCGCTCGGGGTGACGAAGGTGCCGCCGAGCGCGAAGGCCGGGTAATAGGTCAGCGCCGGGATGAAGGCGGACAGGATGAGCGCCGTGGTCCAGCGCCGGCCGCTCGCCGCCTGATGCGGCGGCATGGTGCCGTCAGCAACCGCCGGCAGCCGCAGGCGGGAGAACATCTTGGCCTCCAGCAGTCCGTCGAACGTCCCGATCACGAGGGCAATGAAACCGATCAGGGCGATCAGCGTACCGATCTCCTTGCGGAACCAGATCTGGTCATCGACCGGGCGCGGCGTGCCGCCCTTCAACGTCTTGGCGAACCAGTCGAGGCTGTAGCCGATCGCCTCATGCGAGATGTGCTCGGCCGGATGGGTTATCGCGGGGGTGTACAGCACCCGCGCGGTGCCATTGGCCGGATCGCCATAGACCTTGCCCGGTTCGACCGCGCCTTGGGTGCCGAACAGCGCCCAGAGTTTCGGGCTCGTGGTGACGTCGCGGGCATGCTGGACACCCCACATCAGGTCGGGGAATTCCTCGTATTGGGCGAACACGAGCGCGGTGTTGCGCGGCCAGCTCGTGGTGCCCTCGGCGGCGAACGGCTTGCCGGTGGACGAGCCTTCCAGCACCATCGACTTGTAGTCGTTGGGCATAGCTGCGGCGGCCGCCAGCACGGTCCAGCCGCCCATCGAATGGCCCTCGAGCCCGATATTCTCCTTGTCGACGAAGGGCAGGCTGCGGAGATAGGCGAGGCCGTCAGGTCCGCCAAAGCCGTTGGCGAAGGAGGGCGGATCGCTATAGCCATGCCCGGTCTGGTCGAGCGCCAGCACGACATAGCCACGGCGGGCGAACTCGATGGCGAAGCCGTCCTGGGTCTCGCGCGAATTGATGTAGCCGTGGACGGCGAGGATGCCCGGCGCCGGGAGCTGCGGCGTGGCATTGGCCGGGACATAGAGCAGGGCACTCATGGTGTTGCCCTTAGCGCCCTTGAACCTGACATCCTCGATCCGGATGCCATTAGCAGTCTGCGTGAAGTGGGCCAGCAGGCCCCCCGCCACGATCAAGATCAGGCCCACAATCGCCAGCGTCCATCTGCCCCGCATCGTCGTTCCCCCCAATGTGCTTTGACCCAAAGTGCTTGGAATCAAGTGCCTCGCCGTTCAAGCGGCGTCTCAAGCGTGCCTTTACAGCTTCGCTTTGGTTGTGGTTGATAGCCTACCCGAAGGCCAAGCGCGCGCAAGCGGCAGCCTTCGCCTGGTGCGCCTCGGATTCCGATTGAGGATTCGCAAACGCCGCTAACCCTGTTATCTCCTTGGAGAAAATGGTCCTGCGCAAAAACCGGTGCAAAGCTGGTCGACGTTCGTCGACGCCGGTCTTGGGCCCTCCACATGAGATTTTGAATCATCCGCTTCGGAAGCTGATTCAAAATCTTCAGACGTTGAATCAGAAAGTGAAGTGAGATGTCCGGCACCGACAAGACCAAGGCAAGGCACGACCTTGCCGGTCCCGTCGTCATCCTGGTCGAGCCGCAGCTTGGCGAGAACATCGGCATGGCCGCGCGCGCGATGGGCAACTTCGCGCTGAGCCGGATGCGCATCGTCAATCCGCGCGACGGCTGGCCGAACATTGCCGCCCAGCGCGCCGCCGCCGGCGCCGACCACATCATCGGTTCCGTCGAGCTGTTCGACACCGTCGAGCAGGCGATTGCCGATCTCACCCTGGTGTTCGCGACCACCGCCCGCGCCCACGACCAGGCCAAGCCGGTGGTCGGGCCGGAAGGCGCGGCAAGCGAGATCGTCGGCCATGTCGCATCCGGCGGCGGAGCCGGCATCCTGTTCGGGCGGGAGCGTTCCGGCCTGACCAACGACGAGGTCGCGCTCGCCAACCGGATCATCACCTTCCCGGTCAACCCGGGCTTCGCCTCGCTCAATTTGGCGCAGGCGGTGCTGTTGATGGGCTATGAGTGGTTCAAGCTCTCGACCGCGGGTGCGCTGCCGTTCGCGATGCCCGAACGGTCCGAGCCGGCCTCCCAGCACCAGATGCAGGCGTTCTTCGACAATCTCGTCGCCGAGCTCGACAAAGTCGAGTTCCTGCGTCCGGCCGAGAAGCGCGACACGATGCTGGTCAACCTGCGCAACATCTTCACCCGGATGGACCCGACCAAGCAGGACATGCACACGCTGCACGGCGTGGTGATGGCGATCGCCGAAGGTCGCAAGGGCCCGGCCAAGGGTGGCGTGCTCGACGGCGCCCAGGCCACCCGGCTGCGCGCGCTGCTCGCCGAGCAGGGGCAGGGCGGTGCTGTCGCCGACAGCAGCAGTACCGTGCGCGGGCTCGCCCGGCTGCTCCGCCGCAACCCGACCGACGCCGAGCGGATCCTGTGGCAGGCGCTGACCCGGGACCGCCGCTTCGCCGGCCAGTTCAAGCGCCAGACCCCGGTCGGCCGCCACATCCCCGACTTCGTCTCCTTCGTGCATCGGACCGCGATCGAGCTGGTCAACGCCAACGAGAGCGAGGCCATCGCCGCCGACCGCGCCAAGCGCCGCGCCTGGCTCGAGGCGCGCGACTACCGGGTGGTCGACATCAAGGTGGATGATGTCGAACGCGATCTCGACGGTGAGCTGGTGCGGCTGGAGGCGGGGCTTCAGCAGGGGAAGTGAACCGTCATATTCGGTGTCATCGCCCGCGCATGCGAGTGAGTATTCCAGAGACAGCAGCGCTTGAGCCGAGAAGCCGCGGCGTACTGGATCTCTCCCGGTCGGGCCGGGCGATGACACCGGAATGACTACAATACTCTTTCCGCGCGTCGTCCCTACGAAAGCAGGGACCCATATTCCGCGCCCCCGTTGTGAACGGGACTCATCGTTCCAGCATCGCTCAACGATGACCATCGGTGGTTATGGGTCCCTGCTTTGGCAGGGACGACACCGGGTATGCTGCGCGGCCGGTGAGTCATGCATCCGCTGCGATTCCGAGCTAGCTGCTGCCGTCATCATCCGCAATCTCTCTGCAACAACGACAATCGCTCTGGGGCGGCGGCAGGGCTGGCTCGCTAAACGTCTGTCCATTCACCCGCAACCACGCCTCACTTCGGCGTGGTCGGTCAGCAGGAGACAGACATGAACCTACACAACCCCTCAGACGCCGTCAGATCGAAGCCCGAAGAGCTGGTTCCGTCGCGCTACGCGCTGCGGATCGGCGAGATTGACGTGCTGGTGGTCAGCGATGGCGTGCTGCCGCTCCCAACCAAAATGCTGGCTCACAATGCCGATCCGGCGGTCCGCGCGGCGTGGCTTGACGACATGTTCCTGCCGCCGGATGCGTTCGACTGGGCGCTGAACGTGGTGATGGTCCGCAGCGGCGGGAAAACCATCCTGATCGACGCTGGGCTCGGGTCGGATCCTGACTTGCACCTGCCGAGGGCCGGGCAGACCGTCAAGCGACTAGAGGCCGCCGGCATCGACCTTGCGTCCGTCACCGACGTGGTGCTGACCCATATGCACATGGACCATGTCGGCGGGCTGCTCGTCGACGGCGTGAAGCAGAAGCTGCGTCGGGACCTGCGGATCCACGTGGCTGCCGCCGAGGTCAGGTTCTGGGAGGCGCCGGATTTCTCCCAGACCGACATGCCGCAGGGATTCCCGGACGCGCTGCGGACGACCGCCAAGCGGTTCGCGAACGAGTACCGTGACAATCTGCGGACCTTCGATGAGCAGCACGAAGTGGCACCGGGCGTGGTCGTCCGTCGCACCGGCGGCCACACCCCCGGGCACAGCGTGGTTCGCATGGCATCCGGCGGCGAGGCGCTCACATTCGCCGGCGATGCGGTGTTCGCGGTCGGGTTCGACCAACCCGAATGGTACAACGGCTTCGAGCACGACCCCGAGGAGGCGGCGCGCGTTCGGATCCGCCTGTTGCGGGAGCTGGCCGAGAGCGGCGAACTGTTGGTGGCGACGCATATGCCGTTCCCATCGATCGGCCATGTCGCCGTCGCCGGCGAGGCCTTCCGCTGGGTCCCGGCGTTCTGGGACTACTGAGGGGTGTGAACCTATCAACCTCGTCATTGCGAGGAGCGATAGCGACGAAGCAATCCATTGCTGTACTTGCCGCGCGATGGATTGCTTCGCTTCGCTCGCAATGACGGGACGGATAGATTCGCAGCCTCTAGGCGCCTGCCGGTAGAACGGAACGAGGGCGCGAATTGACGGTTGATGAGTTCGCGCTCACGTGCTGACTGCCGCGTGGATGGCACGGCAGTGTCGCGCCAGAGCGTCGTGCGAGACCACGAACCGCCTCAACGGCGTGTCGACGTCGTAGAAGTAGATGTTGGCGACGAAGCCATAGATGCCGGCGTCGATGGCCGTCGGTTTGTCGCCGTGCACATAGCCTTTCTTTGGGATCAGGCTCCCCAGTGCGGCGAGATCGGCGAGCCCGCGGGCCATCGCGGCGTCGGGCTCGAAGCGGCCGATGCCCTGGTAATGATAGCGTTGCGCATTGAACTCCTTGGCCTTCATCAAGCCGTCGTCGGTGAGGTCCGGATGCTCTCGCTTGAGCGCATCGCGGAACTTAGGCCAGTAGCGCTCGTCCTTCCAGCGCGAATAGGACATCACCCAGTAGAGATCGTCGAGCGTACGCGTGACGAGGAGATTGGTCGTGCGTTGCGCCGGCGTCAGCGCGGCATCTAGCGTCACGCCGTATTTTTCGGTGACATAGCGGAGGATGGTCTCGCTGTCGCCGACGGTGTCATCGCCGTCGACGATATAGGGCAATTGCTGGCGCGGCGCCTTCGACGCATCAAAAATGTGCTCATGCCGGAACGACACGCCCGCGAGCTTCAGAAAAGCAAATACCTTCAGGCCGTAGCCATTGTTGTCGGCGACGCCGAACAACGGCGGATAGGAATAGAGCGTGAGCATGGCGGCTCGTCACGTTCAGGATGGATGAAGGTACCTCAAGAATGATCGGTTGGAAACGCTAGCCCACCGCGCCGTGCTCGGGCGGATAACGATTGGTCGGTGAGGCGTTGATCCTGATGTGTCGCGCCCCGAATTTCGGCGGAGTCATGTTGGCTTCTCAATCACGTAAAACCTGCTAGATTTTGTCTGGCTAGCCCTCGGCAGTCACGCGCCGAAAGAAGGGGCGGCGACGTACCATTGATCCGCGCGCTCCTTTTTCTTGCGCGTCGGCTATCTCGATTTGCGCGCGGCCTTCGCAACGTTGGCACCCGTGCGAACATTTCGTTGACGGACCTTTTTGAAGCCAGAAATCGCTCTGAGTTCTATCGGCATATTTAATTGATTGGAGGCGTCGTTATGATCCGTATCGGATCGCTAGCGCTCGTTATCGGTGCGATATTGACCAACCCGGCCAGCGCACAATCGGACTTGGTCGCGCGCGGTGATTACCTGGTCAATGGCATCCTGACCTGCGGCAACTGCCATACCCCGAAGGGACCATCGGGCGAGATCCGGGATAAGGCTTTTTCCGGCGGCCTGTCATGGGATGAGCCGCCGTTCAAGGTCACGGCCTCGAACATCACGCAAGACAAGGAAACCGGCATCGGCAATTACACCGACGCAGAGCTCAAGCAACTGATGCGTAAGGGTATCAAGCGCAACGGTACGCACGTCGCCATGATCATGCCAAGCGGCTTCTACGAGATCATGACCGATCGCGATCTCGATGCAGTGATCGCTTATCTGCACACCATCAAGCCGATCAGGAATGCGGTGCCGGAGCCAGTCTACAAGATGCCACAAGGACATCCTGTTCCCCCAGGTGGTGAAAGCCCGTACACCGAAGCGATGTTGGGCGACAAGGTGCAGCAAGGATTCTACCTCGCCACGATTGCACACTGTATGGAGTGCCACACGCCGATGGGGCCGCAAGGGCGAGAATTTGCGACCAGCATGGGCGCCGGCGGCGGCAAGTTTCCGGGACCTTGGGGCGTCTCGGTTTCGCGGAACATTAGCTCCAGCAAGACGAAGGGCATTGGCGGCTGGACTGATGACGAGATCAAGCGCGCCATCACTCAGGGCGTCAGCAAGGACGGCAGCAAGCTCAATCCGCCCATGGGCTTCCATTACTACGCCACTCTGGCAGCTGCCGACCTCGACGCCATCGTCGCCTATTTGCGTACGGTGCCGGCAAAAGAATAGTCTGAAAGCCGCTTCTGGCGGGCAATGACGATGGAGACGCGCGGACCAGGTGAGGGTCCGCGCCTCGCATATCGCCTGCTGCCTTCACGCCTTCGAGATGCCGCCGTCGATCACCGGTCCCATCGGTTCGTAGCGTTCGCCGCTGAAGCGCGTCAGCTGCAGTTGCTCGAGCGGATAGTAGTCGGTCGGCGAGGTGTTGATCCTGATGCCCGGCAGCAACATGTCGGACTCGACGTCTTTCAGGTTTGCCGCCTGCTTGATGATGTTTTCGGACGAGACGTCGTCGCCGCACTGCTTGAGCACCTGAACCAGGATCTGGCTGGTGAGATAGCCGGTGACCGCGTAGATGTCGTTCTTGGCGGCCGCCGGATCGTATTTGTCGAGGAAAGCGCGCCATTTCTGGATGGCGGGATCGCTGTCCCAGGCCACGTCGACGGGATCCTTCAGATAGGCGCTCGAGATGATCCCCTTGGACACGTCGAAGCCCGCGGCCTTCAGCGTCGAGCCTGCGGAGGAGGCGTTGTTGCCGATATAATGCGCCGGCTGCCAGCCGAGTTCCGCGATCTTCTTGATGCCTTGCGCGGCGAATTTCGGCGTGGTCATGCTCATGAACACGTTGGCGCCGGCGGATTTGCAGCGCACGACCTGGCTGTCGATCGTCGGGTCCGCGGTCTCGTACGAAAGCTCGGCCACGATTGCGGACGCCTTCGCGCCGAGTCCGTCCTTGAAGCCTTTCAGCACGTCGCGTCCGAAATCGTCGTTCTGGTAGACAATGCCGATCTTGGCATCCGGCTGTGTCGCGAGAACGTGCTGCGCGAAGGCGCGCCCTTCGATCTGGTAGCAGGGCTGGAAACCCATGGTGTAGGGGAAGTTCTTGTAGTCGCCGAACTTGGTCGCGCCCGAGGCGATGAAGAGGTGCGGGACCTTCTTCAGGTTCATGTACTTCATGATCGCCGCATTGGTGGGCGCACCGAGCGGCGCAAACAGAACATCGATCTCGTCGCCTTCGACGAGCTTGCGCGCCTGCTCCACCGTCTTGGCCGGGCTGTAGGCGTCGTCATAGGTGATGTACTTGATCATGCGGCCGTTGATGCCGCCTTGCTCGTTGATCATCTTGAAATAGCCGCCGGGCGTGCGGCCGATCGACGAATAGACCGCAGCCGGTCCGGAGTAGGCGTCAATGTTGCCGATGACGATCTCGGTCTTGCCCTTGGCAATCGCGGGCTTGCCGAGCAGCAGCGTGGCTGAGGTGGCGGCGGCGCCCGTGATGAGATGACGGCGGCTGAGCCGGGGGGAACGGTTCCTTGTCATTCTTATTTCTCCGCTTCTTCTTGTTGGCCGTTTGGCAGCCTCTGACGGGCATCTCGGCTTCAAGCATTCCATGGTGCTTGATCCGGATCAGTCTAGGACCGCTGCACGGCAGAACTTGTGTGCAGTCGCTACCACCAGGAATATTGGCGCGGTGTCAGGATGCGGAGCGGCGCGGCGGATCGAATGATCCACCGCGCCGAGTGCAGAGGCCGATCAGGCCGGCAGGGCCCTGCTCGCGCGACCGTGCGCGCTGAGCTCGCGCACCGGAAACACGCGATCGTAGGCGATGTTGAACACGAACGCGTAGACCAGGTAGAACGCGACGATCGAGATATCCATCATCAGCGCGGCCCACAGCGAGATGCCGAGATACCAGGCGACGAACGGAATCAGCAGCACGATCAGACCGGCCTCGAACAGCATCGCGTGCGCAACGCGGATCGGCATCGTCTTGACGACGCGGCCGGTGACGCAGACCAGCGCATGGTCGAAGCCGAGATTGAACAGCAAGTTCCAGATCGTCGCCATCGTCGCCGAGACGACGCCGATGACGCCCATATGGGCGACCGGCTGATTGAACAGCCAGGCGGCCGCCGGCGTGAAGATGGCGATACCGATCAGTTCGAACAGGACTGCGTGCCTGATCCGGTCGGAGAAGGAACGCATGGACATTTTGAGACCTTTCTTGTCGTTGTGATCGGATTTCTATCTGATATTGTGGGATTAAAAAGTTAGATAATATCTGGAAAAGAGATAGATGGCCGTTTCCATGGACCAGCTCGAATCCTTCGTGGCGGCGGCCGAGCAAGGCTCGTTCTCTGGCGCCGCGCGGCTTCTGAAGAAGGCGCAGTCAGCCGTCAGCACGCACGTCGCCAATCTGGAAACCGACCTTGGACTTGCGCTGTTCGATCGGACCGGCCGCAACCCAGCGCTGACCGAAGCGGGCGCGCGACTATTGCCGGAAGCAAAATTGATCCTCGATCGCCGTGAGCATCTGATCGGCGTTGCCAGCAGCTTCGAGACGCATGTCGAGAAGCGGCTGGTGGTGGCGATCGACGAGCTCTATCCGGAGAGCGCGGTCGGCGAGCTGTTTGCGGAATTCGCCATGCGCTTTCCGCATGTCGAGCTCGAGCTGCTGTTTCCGATCATGGAGGACGTCAGCCGCCTCGTGCTCGACGGCAAGGCCGATGTTGGCGTGATGTGGCGGCAGGAGCAGCTGCCGCCCGAGCTCGGCTTCAAGACCATCGGCTGGGTGCCGCTGCAGCTCGTGTGTGGCAAGACCCACCCGCTGGCGCATGGGCGGGTGGACTGGGAGGACCTGAAGCGGCACCGCCAGATCATGGTCACGGTGCGCAACGAGGGAACCGAGCGGCACCGGCTGCGGGTCGCGGCGGAGGTGTGGTGGGTCGAGAGCCATTGGGTGATCCTGCAAATCCTCAAGCACGGCGTCGGCTGGGCGCTGATCCCGGCGCACATCATGGCGAGCTCGCAGGTCGCCGAAGACCTCGCCATTCCCGAACTGGAATTCGACGAGGGCGCGCATCCCGTCGCGCTCGAAGTGGTCTGGCACAAGCAGCGGCCGGCGGGACCGGCGGCAAAATGGCTGCGCCGCCGTTTCGCCACGCGGCCGCCGATGCTCCGCCTGTGAGCGCCGGACACGCGCACCGTCGCATGGGAGCTGACATCGCGAGCGCGATGTGTTGCCATGCCTGTCGCACTGACCTGACAGGGTGAAGACGATGGCGAAGCAATTGGAAGGCAAGGTCGCGGCCGTAACCGGCGCGGCATCGGGCATCGGACTTGCGAGCAGCGAGGCGATGCTGGCGGCCGGCGCGCGCGTGGTGATGGTCGACCGCGACGCCGCCGCGCTCGCGGCGCTCGCCGGCAGGCACGGCGATGCGGTGATCCCGCTGGTCATCGACCTGCTCGATCCCGGGGCTTGCGCGACGCTGCTGCCACAGGTGCTCGAGAAAGCCGGCCAGCTCGACATCCTGCACGCCAATGCGGGCATCTATGTCGGCGGCGACCTCGTCGATGCCGACAGCGCCGCCATCGACCGGATGCTGAACCTCAACGTCAACGTCGTGATGAAGAACGTGCACGACGTGCTGCCGCACATGATCGCGCGGGCGACCGGCGACATCATCGTCACGAGCTCGCTCGCAGCGCATTTCCCGACGCCGTGGGAGCCGGTCTATGCGTCGTCGAAATGGGCGATCAACTGCTTCGTCCAGACCGTGCGGCGCCAGGTGTTCAAGCACGGCATCCGCGTCGGCTCGATCTCGCCCGGGCCGGTCATCACCTCGCTGCTCGCCGACTGGCCGGCCGAGAAGCTCGCGGAGGCCAGGGAATCGGGCAGCCTGCTGGAGGCAAGCGAGGTCGCCGAGGTCGTGATCTTCATGCTGACCCGCCCGCGCGGCATGACCATCCGCGACGTCGTGATGCTGCCGACGAATTTTGATCTGTAGCGCGGCGGCCCGCCGGACCTCGTCTCAGGCGGCGCCGCGATCGAGCGTCGGCGCGGGGTCCTTCTTCGTCAGCCGGCGCAGCGCCGCGACGTTGGTGGCGACGGAGGCCATGCGGCACTGGGCCTTGCCGGCGGATTTGGCTTCATAGAGTGCGGCGTCGGCAACCGCCAGCAGCTCCTCTGCCTCGGTGCCGTGCTCGGGCGATGCCGCGACACCGACACTGACGCCGACCTTCGCAAAGATCCCGTCGGCGAGCCGGTAGGGCATGGTGACGGCCTGGATGATGCGATGGCCGACGGCGAGCGCCTGCTCGGCGGTGACGCCGTTCGCCAGCACCACGAATTCGTCGCCGCCAAGCCGCGCGATCACGTCGGTCTCCGGCAGCGCGCGCCGCAGCCGCTCGGCGGCCAGCATCAGCACCTGGTCGCCGGCCGCGTGGCCATAGGTGTCGTTGACCGGCTTGAAATTGTCGAGGTCGAAGAACAGCAGCGCGAACGGCCTGCCATGTCCGGCCGAGGCCTCGAGCTTTTCGTTCAGCGCGGCGACGAAACCGGCGCGATTGCGCAGGCCGGTCAGGGTGTCGTGATGGGCGAGGTGGCCGTTCTCGCGCTCGGCGCGCATGGTCGCGATCAGCATCTTGTTGAGGCGGAAGGCTGCAACCGTCATCGCCGTGAGATACAGCGGCACCTGCAGGAAGACGATGAACAGCAGCGGCTCGCCGGCAAGTGCCGCACCCGGCACGATCGGGCCGAGGCTGAGCAGGATCATGGTTCCGGCGAGGCGGGGAGCGCTGAAGTTGCGGAAGCAGATGCCGCCGACCATCGCCGCAGCCGACAGCGAGGCCAGCATCGCGACCACCCAGTCGCCGCTGGCAAGGCTGATCAGGATGCCGAAGCCGACGCTGGCGCTCCAGGCGACCGCAAGCACGAGGTGCAGGTCGGTCGGCGTCGGCCGCCGCTCGCGCGCCGCGCGATGCGCAGCCACCAGCACCGCCAGTCGCGACAGGCAGATGACGAGTTCGAGGACGACCCAGGTGATGAACCATGCGGTCGGCTCGCGGATCGCAATCACGGCCGCGACTGCGACCGTGTTGACGGCGCCGGCCGCGAATACCGGCAGCGAGCCGTAGAGATCGCCGATCAGCGCCGCGCGGATGTCGTCAGGCACGCCGGGTCCGGCGTCGGCGAGCCAGCGCGTCACGCCCCAGCGCGGCTGGCTATATCGTCCTTTTTCGGACTGCATTGTTCTTGCCCCGTACTTTCAGCTGGCAAGAAACCCGACCGGCCCTAACAGGTCTCTAAGGCCGACCCCGATCACGCAACGTGATTGACGGGTCGTAAATCCGCTTCGCGCCGCCGCGCCGTCCGGCCGCAGCGGTCGCCGCCGCATCAATGTCCGGTCATTCGGGTGTCACCTCGTTCGACTGTGATGGCGCCGAAAATCGCAACAGCGAGGCGGGGCATCCATGGCCTATCTTGGGATCATCGCGACCTGGATCGGGATCGCCGCCTGCATTTTGCAGTCGGCGCTGTTCGCCGGCCTCAATCTCGCGGTGTTCAGCCTCAGCCTGTTGCGGCTGCAGATCGAGGCGGACGGCGGCAACCGCAATGCGGTGCGGGTACTTGAGCTGCGCAAGAGCGCCAACCAGATCCTGGCCACCATCATCTGGGGCAATGTCACCACCAACGTGCTGCTGACGCTGTTGTCGGATTCGGTGCTGGCCGGCGTCGGCGCGTTCGTGTTTTCGGCGTTCGCCATCACGCTGCTCGGCGAGATCTTCCCGCAGGCCTATTTCTCGCGCAACGCGCTGGCGATGACCGCGCGGTTTCTGCCGTTCCTGAATTTCTATCGCATCGTGCTGTTCCCGCTGGCGAAGCCGACCGCTGTCGTGCTCGATTGGTGGCTCGGGGCGGAGGGCATCACCTATCTGCGCGAGCAGGACATCAGGCAGATGATCGCCCGCCATGTCGTCGACGGCGGCGACATCAGCCGCCTGGAGGCGACCGGCGCGCAGAACTTCCTCGACCTCGACGACGTCTCGGTCTGCGACGAGGGCGAGGTGATCGATCCCGCCAGCATCCTGAGCCTGCCGCTCGCCAATCAGCGCTGCGTGCTGCCGAAATTCGACCGCGTGCCCGACGATCCGTTCCTGCGCCGGATCGATTCATCGGGGATGAAATGGGTGATCGTGACCGACCTCGCCGGCGAGCCGGTGTTCGTGCTCGACGCCCATCACTTCCTGCGCGATGCGCTGTTCAACCAGCTCGAGAGCGATCCGACCGCCTACTGGCACCGGCCGATCATCGTGCGCGACGCCAAGGCGCGGCTCGGCGACGTCATCGGGCTGATGAAGGTGGTGCCTGAGACGCCGGGCGACGACGTGATCGAGCACGATTTGATCCTGGTGTGGAGCGGGCAGAAGCGCATCATCACCGGCTCGGACCTGCTCGGGCGGCTGCTGCGCGGCATTGCGACCGTGGAGAAGCGGTCGGCGGCCTAGACCGCGAGCAACTGCTCCGCCGCGCTGCCCGCGCGCTTGGCTTTCTTCGCCTTGGCCGGGGCGAACAGGTTGCCGGCGGCGAGACCCGCGGTGTCTGCGACAGCTGGATCACCCGACACCATGGCGGCGACAATGGCGCCGTCGATCAACAGTGCGAGCTGGTGCGCCAACACGGCAGGCTCGGTCGCGCCCATCTCGGCGGCGAGCTTCTCGATATGCGCCAGCACCACCTTCTTGTGCTTCAGCGCGATATTGCGGAACTGCTTGGCGTCCTTGTCGTGCTCGGCGACCGCGTTGATGAAGGGGCAGCCGTAGAAGCGTTCCTCGGCGAACCAGCTCTTCAGGGCAGGGAAGATCCGCGACAGTTTGGTCTGCGGATCGCCGCCGCCGGCCTCGATCGCGCCGATGAACCATTCGCGCCACTGCCGGCCTTCGCTCTCCAGCACCGCATGCACCAGGTTGGTCTTCGAGCCGAACAATTTGTAGAGCGTGGTCTTCGCGGTGCCGGCCTCGTCGATGATCGCATCGATGCCGGTGGCGTTGATGCCGTTCTTGCAGAACAGATGCGTCGCCGCATTGAGCAGGCGCCCGCGCGCCGATTCATCGTCGCCGGCGGTGAACGCCGCGGCAGGTTTTTTCTTCGCAAGCGATTTGGCCATGTGCGGCAGTAAATCGGAGCGCGGCGAAATCATCAAGCCGCATCTTCATGCGCGCTCTCCTGCGCTGAAAATAATCGCAAGGCCGCGGCATCTGCTTGGCGATTGAGCAAGACGGCGCTGATCAATCCGCAGGCAGGCGCGCGTAAGCGTCTGCGGAATTTCGCCTTTTGATTTGCGGCGGGACTGGCACGCTTCGTGCAGGAAACAGACCGTTCGGTATCCTGACCATTTCCATCGCTCCCAGGGAGAAAACTGATGACCGCTGTCGCCCAGAAAACCGCACTGACCGGCTGCCTCGCGCCGATCGACAGAGGCGGGCTCGAGCAGCTCATTGCCAACGGCAAGGCCAACCCGAAGGTCATCAAGACCTTGAAGTGCAAGACGGTGGCCGAGGGCAAGTTCCGTCACGCCAACTACATCCGCAACCTCGCGCCCTATATCGTCGACGAGCCGCCGGGCCTGCTCGGCGACGACACGGCGCCCAATCCCTCTGAAGCCTCACTCGCCGCGCTCGGCTCCTGCCTTGCGGTCGGCCTGCACGCCAACGCCGTGCATCGCGGCTGGATCGTCAACAAGCTCGAGCTGGAGCTCGAGGGTGATCTCAACATCACGGCGGTGTGGGGCACCGGCGACGTCAGCGAGAAGCCGGTCGGCTTCACCGATGTCCGCGTCAAGGTCGACATGGAATGCGAGGGCGTCGCGCAGGGCGAGATCGACGCGCTGGTGGCGCATGTGAAGAAGTGGTCGCCGGTCGCCAACACCTTCACCCGTCCCGTCAATCTCGAGGTCAGCGCTTAAGCGTCGCCCGGCAATTCAAGGTGCGGAGATCATCCATGACGTCACTGGCTTTATCGCGGGTCGCAGCGCGAGATCCCGCACCGACCATCGCGGGAGAGGTCGCACGCCTCGCCCGTCAGGAACTGGCGCCGCTCGCATCAGCGATCGACGCCGGTTCGGTCTATCCCGGCGAATTCCTGCGCCGGCTCGGCGACGTCGGCGCGTGGAGCAGCCACGTGCCGCAGGAGGGCCCCGCCGACCTGCGCTGGGCCATCCAGTCGATGGCCGCGATCGGCGAGGTCTGCGGCGCCACCGCCTTCATGGCCTGGTGCCAGAACACGCTGGTCTGGTACGTCGCCAATTCCACCAATTTGAAGCTCGCCGCGCGCTTCGGCGACAGCTTCTCTCGCGGGCGCGTGCTGGGCGGCACCGGGCTCTCGAACCCGATGAAGAGCTTCTTCGGCATCGAGCGGCTGAAGCTCAGGGGTCGCAAGGTCGACGGCGGCTACATCGTTCGCGGCGCGCTGCCCTGGGTGTCGAACCTCGGGCCCGGCCATTACTTCGGCACGATCTTCGAGCGCGAGGACGAGGAGGGCGGTACGGTCATGTTCTTGGCTGATTGCTCCGATCCCGCGATCACGCTGACGCCGTGCAAGCCGTTCCTGGCAATGGACGGCACCGGCACCTACGGCGTCCAGTTCCGCGACGTGTTCGTGCCGGATGAATTAATCCTCGCCGAGCCGGCCGCCCCCTTCGTCAAGAAGATCCGCGCCGGATTCATCCTGCTGCAGGCCGGCATCGGCCTCGGCTTGATGCGGGACTGCATCAACATCATGGACGAGGTCCATGCGCCGCTCGGTCACGTCAATCGCTATCTGCCGCAGCAGCCGCTGCAATTCCGCGAGCTCTATGCCGAGTTCGAGAACGAGGCGATGGTGCTGGCGAGCGATCCCTACAACGCCGACGACAGCTACTGGCGCCGCGTCGTGACGCTCCGCTTGCGCATCGGCGATGCCAGCGTCGCGGTCGCGCATGCGGCGATGCTCCATTGCGGCGCGCGCGGCTACCTGATGAGCCACCGTGCCCAACGCAGGCTGCGCGAGGCCTATTTCGTCGCCATCGTTACGCCCGCCACCAAGCAGCTGCGCAAGATGCTGGCGGACGGCTGAAGCTTTCGGGACCACCAAGACTAGCAACCACGCAACAGGAGAGAGCCATGACGGACGTTCTGATCACCGCCGGCGAACTTGCCGAGCTCGTAAAGAAAGAGCCGTGTGTCGTCATCGACACGCGCAATCCGGACGCCTATGCCGCGGGACATCTGCCCGGCGCGGTCAATGTGCATGACATCTTCACTTATCTCGCGACCTCGACGCCGGAGGGCATGCACGCGCTGAAGACCAAGTTCGCCGACGCCTTCGGCGCCGCCGGCCTCTCCGGCAAGGAGACCGCCGTGATCTACGAGCAGTCGATGAATTCCGGCTTCGGTCAGTCCTGCCGCGGCTATTACCTGCTGGCGATGCTGGGCTATCCCAAGATCAAGGTGTTGCATGGCGGCTTCGATGCCTGGAAGGCGGCGGACCTGCCGGTCACCACCGACGTTGCGGTGCCGCCGAAGGCCTCCTTTGCGATCGTGCCGGAGGCCGGCGAGATCATGATCGACGCCAAGGCGATGCTGGCGGCGGTCGGCAAGCCGGGCGTCGCCATCCTCGACGTGCGCGACGTCGACGAGTGGATCGGCGAGAGCTCGTCTCCTTATGGGAAGGATTTCTGCCCGCGCAAGGGCCGCATCCCCGGCGCCGTGTGGCTCGAATGGTACCGGATGATGAAGCCGACCGGCGAAGGCCCGCGCTTCAAGTCGAAGGACGAGATTCTGGCGGAATGCGCCACGGTCGGCATCTCGCAGACCACGCCGGTCTATCTCTACTGCTTCAAGGGGGCGCGCGCCTCGAACACCTTCCTGGCGCTGAAGAACGCCGGCGTGAAGGACGTGCGGATGTATTTCGGCTCCTGGAACGAGTGGTCGCGCGATCCGGCACTGCCGATCGACGAAGGCTTGCCGACTGCTGCCATCGTAACGGGCAAAGCGGCATAGAAACTGCATGTTTGTCGGCGTCCGGCGGCATAAAATGCAGCCGGACGCCGATCAATGCCGGCGTCGGTCCTGCGTGCCAACGCCTAAGGAGGAAGCCTCATGAAACGCGAAGACCTCACCGAAAAGCTGCTCGACATCAAGCGCGAGAAAGGCTGGAGCTGGAAACATATCTGCGAGACAATCGGCGGCTATTCCGAGGTCCTGATCGTGGGTGCGATCCTCGGTCAGATGAAGCTGACAAAGCCGCAGGCGGCCAATGCCGGCGAATTGTTCGGGCTGACGAAGGCCGAGATCGCGATGCTCAACGAGGTGCCTATGCGCGGCACCGGCACGCCGATGCCGCCGACCGACCCCTTGATCTACCGCTTCTACGAGATGGTGATGGTCAACGGCCCGGCGTGGAAGGCGCTGATCGAGGAGGAGTTCGGCGACGGCATCATGTCGGCGATCGATTTCGACATGGCGCTGGAGCGCGTCGCCAATCCGAAGGGCGACCGCGTCAAGATCACCATGAGCGGCAAGTTCCTGCCCTACAAATATTACGGCGCCAGCGGCAACGTGCCGGAATACGGCTTCAAGGAAGGGTGAGGGCGAATGGCGAGGAGCGAACCGGGTTCTCCATTCGCTACTCGCTACCCTCTATTTGCTCTTGGCGGCCGCGAACGCCTCGCGAAGGTCCTTCACCGGCGCCATATCGCGGACGAAGGTGAACGCGCCCTTGTCCTTCATCTCGCGGGCGCACCGCAGGAATGCGGCCAGCGCGTGGCGTTCCATTGCGCCACCGACGCTGATGCGCTTGACGCCGGCGGCCGACAGCTGCTCGACCGTCAAGGTCGGATCGGCAAAACCCATCACGAGATTGAACGGCCGCCTCACGGCCGAGACCACGGTCTTGATGGTGCCGATGTCGTACAGACCCGGTGAATACAGCACGTCGGCGCCGGCGGCCTCGAACGCCTGCAGCCGCTTGATGGTATCGTCGAGGTCCTTGCGTCCCCAGAGGAAGTTCTCCGCCCGCGCCGTCAGCGTGAACGGGAAGGGCAGGGCGCGGGCGGCTTCGACCGCGGCCTGCACCCGCTCGACTGCGAGCGAGAAGTCGTAGATCGGGTGTTCACGGTCGCCGGTCGAATCCTCGATCGAGCCGCCGACGACGCCGGCTTCGGCCGCGCGCGCGATCGCCTTTGCCGCGGTCTTCGGATCATCGGCGCCGCAATTCTCGAGGTCGGCGTTGACGGGCAGGTCGGTGGCTTCCGATATCACCCGGCAGTTCTCGATGATGGCATCGAGGGAGATTGTGGCTTGGCCGAGCGTGTTGGCGACCCCGAGGCTGGTGGTCGCGAGCGCCTCGAAGCCCATCGCCGCGAGCAGCTTCGCCGTGCCGGCGTCCCACGGATTTGGAATGATGAAGGCGCCGGGCCGCTGATGCAGCTCGCGAAACCGTGCTGCCTTGTCTGCCTGGGTGCGCATGTGAACTCCTGACGGTTGGAAAGCGACTGGCAGCAGCGATAGGGCGGTTTCGGTCATCAGACAAATTTGTTATTTCTCTCGATATCATCAGCTTTTTGCATGAGGCGGGAATGGACAGCGACGCGCTCAACACGTTCCTGGTGGTGCATCGCCGCGGCGGGATCTCCAATGCCGCCAAGGCGCTGCATCGCTCGCAGCCGGCGATCTCAAGACGCATCGCGCTGCTCGAGCAGGAGCTCGGCGTGCCCCTGTTCGAGCGCATCGGAGGCAAGACGCGGCTCAGCGATGCCGGACGGGTGATGGTGCCCTATGCCGAACGGGCTGTGGCGGCAGCGCAGGATGCCGAGAGCGCGGTGCGCGCGCTGCTGCGCGACAATTCCGGTCCGGTGGCGCTGGCGGTGACGGGCACGCTTGCGGGCGAGCGGCTCTCGAAGGTGCTGAAGCGCTTCGCCCGCCAGCATCCCGATGTCACGCTGACGCTGCGCACCGCGACCAGCGCGGAGGTCAGCGATTTGATCCGGCGCGGCGAGGCGACGATCGGGCTGCGCTACGATCGCGACCGCTCGGGCGAGCTCGATTGCGAGGTGCTGTGCGCCGAGCCGCTCGGCGTGGTCTGCGCGCCGGACCACCCGTTGGCAGGACGCCGGGTCGGCCGTCTCGCCGATCTCAGGGACGAGCGCTGGATCGCGTTTCCCGAAGTGCCGGGACGGCGCGAGATCGCCGCCTCGCATGTGTTCGCCTTGTTCCTGACCCACGGGCTCGGCGAGGTCGCGTGGACACCGGTCGACAGCCTGACGGCGCAGAAGCGGCTGGTCGAGGCGGGGCTCGGGATCGCGCTGCTGTCACAAAGCAATGCGGCGGAGGAGCTGCGCGCCTCGACGATCGCGACGATTCGCGTCGGCAATCTCATCGCAAGCCACGAGGTCGTCGCGGTGACGCGGCATGGCGGCTTCCTCAGCGCCGCGTCGCGCCGTCTGCTCGACATCATCCGCGCTGAGTTCACCAGGGCGAGGGGTACAAACACGTCGCGCCGGAGCAATGTCCGGCGCGCGTAGAAGGTCGAAACGGGAGCGTCACGGGCGTGAGCCGAGGTTCGCGCCTCCTTATTCCTGCTTTCAGGTTCCTGCCTTCACCTGGGTCACGGCAACGGCCAGCAACTCATCCATCTTGGCGCGGATGTCGCGCTCGGTGGCGGGCTGGCCCTTGGCGGTGAGGTCCTTCAACACCTTGTGCAGGACGTCATTGTCGCCGGCTTCCTCGAAGTCGGCTGCCACCACTTCCTTGGCATAGGCGTTGGCGGCGTCGCCAGTGATGCCGAGCTTCTCGGCGGCCCACAAGCCCAGCAGTTTGTTCCGGCGCGCTTCCGCCTTGAACTTCAGCTCCTCGTCGAGGGCGAACTTCTTCTCGAAACCTTCCTCGCGCTTGTCGAATTCGCTCATGGCCGAAGTTCCAATCCCCTGCTGAATGCGGGCCGCAGCTCGTTGCGGCAGCCCCGATGCCTGCCTAGATAAGTGGGAGGAATCGGCAAGACAACGAGCCGTTAAGCCGCAGGCAAAACAGGCGGAATCGGCCCTTTTCGATAGGGCGGTATAAGTGCCCGCAAGGGGGCACTATCGATTGTGCTGGATGGGCCAATCAGATAGGTTGCCAACAGGTGTGGTTCTTGTTCTGTTTCCAGTTGGATAGCTCAGGTTCCAGGCCTCCGCGGCAGCTCCGTCGTGGGTCGTAACCCCAAGTCATCCGGAGCACCCAAATTCATGGATTTCAACAAAACACGGTACATCCCAATGAGCCGTCGACGCCGCATTTATGAAGGCAAGGCCAAGGTGCTTTACGAAGGCCCCGAGCCGGGAACCCTGATCCAGCACTTCAAGGACGACGCGACCGCGTTCAATGCCAAGAAACACCAGGTGATCGAGGGCAAGGGCGTCCTCAACAACCGGATTTCGGAGTACCTGTTTCAGCACCTCAACGACATCGGGGTGCCGACCCACTTCATCCGCCGCCTCAACATGCGCGAGCAGCTGATTCGCGAGGTCGAGATCGTGCCGCTCGAGGTGGTGGTGCGGAACGTCGCCGCCGGCTCGCTGTCGCAGCGGCTCGGGATCGAGGAGGGCACCCAGCTGCCGCGCTCGATCATCGAGTTCTATTACAAGAACGACCAGCTCAACGACCCCATGGTGTCGGAAGAGCACATCACCGCGTTCGGCTGGGCAACACCCCAGGAGATCGACGACATCATGGCGCTGGCCATCCGTGTCAACGACTTCCTGACCGGGCTCTTCCTCGGCATCGGCATCCGCCTCGTCGACTTCAAGATGGAGTGCGGACGGCTGTTCGAGAACGAGATGATGCGGATCATCGTCGCCGACGAGATCTCGCCGGACTCCTGCCGGCTGTGGGACATCAAGTCGAACGAGAAGCTCGACAAGGACCGTTTCCGCCGGGATCTGGGCGGCCTGCTCGAGGCGTACACCGAGGTCGCGAAGCGGCTCGGCATTCTGATCGAAAACGAGCGACCGGCCGGCAGCGGCCCGGTGCTGGTGAAGAGCTAAGTTTAAGGGGCAATCGTGAAGGCACGTGTGACTGTCACATTGAAGTCGGGCATCCTCGATCCGCAGGGCAAGGCGATCGAGGGCGCGCTGAAGTCGCTCGGCGTCGATGGCATCGCCAGCGTTCGGCAGGGCAAGGTGTTCGACATCGAGCTCGCCGCGACCGACAAGGCCAAGGCGGAGGCGGCGCTGAAGGCCGCCGCCGACAAGCTGCTGGCGAACACCGTGATCGAGAACTACCGGGTCGAGGTCCTGAGCTAGCCGGGCGAGCCAGATGACAACAGCCACCCTCGCTGCTGGCGGTGACCGTATCGTCGTCCGATCGTTGTTGGCCGCCCTGCTGACAGTTGCTGGAAGCTGCGGTGTCTCGGCGCAATCGGCGCCGCCACCACCCTCCGCCACGACGCAGGCGCCGCCGTTCACGGTCAGCGGATGGAGCTACGAGCGCCGCGGCTCAGATGTGCACATGTTCCGCTGCGCGCAGTCGTCCTGCGGCGCGGGCTCGAAGGTGAGCTACCGGTATTATACCGGCGGAAAGCAGATGACGCTCGACCAGTTCCGTGCGGGGCAGGAGCAGATCATCAAGGCGCTGGAA